>NZ_CP097323.1 GCF_023515955.1 Streptomyces sp. RerS4 | reverse complement strand
TTCTTCTTCGGCGACGACGCCGCCCAAGGCCCCTCGCCGTCCGCTACGAACGGCAACGCCGAACAGGGCGGCACGACGGCTGCCGCGAAGGACGACGACTCGGCCGTGGGCGGGATCGCGCTGCTGGGCGGTGCCGGCGCCGGGATCCTCCTGCTCGGCGGCATCACCTTCTACGCCCTCAAGCGCCGCCGCGGGGCGGCCTGACACCGTCGCCGGAAACCCCAGACCAGTACGAACGACGCCCCACCCGCGATGACAACTACCGCAGCGCCCCAGTGACAATCACCCGCGGTGTCGCAACGTTGGGAACCTGCAGATTCGCACACTGGTCGCCGTCGCATCCCGTTCGGCGCAGCAGGCCATCCGGTCAGGCGGTCAGGCGGTCAGTGCTGCGAGTTCGGCGTTTACCCGTTCGGTGACCAGGGCGCCGGGAGGGCCGCCATGTATCAGCCCCGGCGACAACGGGCGGGCGGTGGGGCCTGGTGTGGATGCTCCTTCGCCTTTCAGACGGCGGTGGCAGGGGCGTAGTCGGGGAGGCGGACGGGTTCGGTGCGGGTGTTCTCCGGGGCGTTCGCGGCCAGCATGTCCAGTACCTCCTGGGTCGGGGCCGGCAGGAAGAACCGCTCGGCGCCCTCGCGGCCCAGAGCCTGGTGCTCGGCGACGTAGGGGCGCATCCGCTCCTCGTACGCGGCGAAGGCGGCCGCGTGGTCGCCGTCGCGGGCGGCCGGCTCCCCGGCGAGGAGGTAGGCGCCGATCAGTGCCTGCGAGGTGCCGCGCGGCGAGAGCGGAGGCCGCCCTCTCCCCCGAATCCCTCCTCCACCACGGCCTCACCACCCTGCTCGACGGACTCGCCACCCGCATCACCACACCCCCGAACTGATCACATCCGAGAGCCGGTCAGTGCGGCAACCGTACGCAGGATGCGAGCCCGCTACCGCGAGCAGGGCGTCCGGGGGCCCGTCGACGGCCGGGCAAAGCGGCAGCGGCCGGTACTCGGGCGTGCCGACCCACTGGTGGTTCCCGCGGCGGCCACCCTGTCCAAGTGACCGCATGCGAGGCGTTGTCGGTCGCCACCACATCTCCGGCTTGATCCGCGGGGGCGAAACGGGGGGCGAAAGCTTCTTGCTCTTGTTCTCCTCCTCCTTCGATGCGTAGTCCCGTTGCTCGTGCGCGGGAACCGGCACGAGCAACGGGGACGGCGGCAGCGCCGCCGCATCAGGCGACGGCCGTGCCCTCCAGCTCGACCATCTGACCGGGGATCGCCAGTCGCGTCACCCCGAGCATCGTGGTGGTCGGCGCCACCTCGGCGGCGGCCAACCGCCCCGCCAGCCCGCCGTAGTGCCGCAGGAGCAGATCGACGTCGGTCGTGTAGACGTTGAGCCGCACCAGGTTCGCGAGGGACATCCCGGCCTCTTCGAGCACGGCCTCAAGGTTGTCGACGCTCAGTGCCAACTGCGCCGCCATGTCACCGTCGTGCCGGGGCCTGCCGTCGCCGCTCATCGCGGTCTGCCCCGAGATGTACAGGGTCCGGGTGTGCCCGGAGACGACCTCACCCTGGTTGAACCCCATCTCCACCGACCACGTCACCGGGTTGACCGCCGTCCGCCACATCGCCACATCAGCTCCATTCGCTTCATTCACGTCGTTCGCGCGGTTCGCTTCACTCGTCGCATCGGCCCCGACGTCGTGCTGACGAGCCTCCCAACAAATCACGACACCCGTTGTCGTGTTATCCCTTAGATTTCTCGCATGCGCGCTGACAGGCTGGTCTCGCTGGTGCTCCTGCTGCGCCAACGCGGCCGGCTCACCGCCGACACCCTGGCCCGCGAGCTGGAGGTGTCCACCCGCACCGTGCTGCGCGACATCGAGGCACTGTCCGCGGCCGGCGTCCCCGTCTACGCCGAACGCGGCCGGCACGGCGGCTTCTCGCTGCTGCCCGGCTTCCGGACCGAGCTCACCGGCCTGAACCACGACGAGGCCCTCGCCCTGCTGACCGCCGGATCGGCGCGCGGCGAACAGGTGCTGGGCCTCGGCTCGGCGCTCGCTTCGGCCGCGCGGAAGGTGGTCGACGCGCTGCCCGAAAGCCGCCGGACCACCGCGAGCGACGCGGCCAGGCGGTTCCTCGTCGAGCCGGAGAGCGACCTGCTCTCGCGCCGGCTGGTCGTCGACGAGGTCCCCGACGCCACCCTGATCGAGATCCGGCGCGCGGTGCTCGCGGGACACAAGCTGCGCCTGCACTACGCGGCCACGGGCCAGACACCGCAGTGGCGCACGGTCGACCCGATCGGCCTGGTCACCGTACGCGACCGGGGCTACCTGCTGGCCACGAGATCCGGCGCGGACCGCACCTACCGCCTGTCGCGCATACGGGCCGCCGAGGAACTTCCCGAAACGGCGCAGCGCCCCCACCGGGCCGATCTGGACCGGATTTGGCGGGAACGCTCCGCGCGGTTCCTCGGCAGCGACCACATCACCGTGCTCGTACGGGTGAACCCGGCGCGGCGGGAGGACCTGCTGGACACCGCGGTGGCCGTCCGCGCCGAAGAACCCGACGCGGACGGCCGGCTGCGGCTGGAGCTGACCTACCAGGATTCTCGCCACGCCGAATGGGCCCTGTGGCAACTCGGCTTGGACGCGGAAGCTTTGGCCCCGCAGTCACTGCGCACCTCCCTGCGCGATCGCGCCGCGGCGATGGCCGGCCGCTACGGGGACCCGCCGCCACCAGCGGCGAGTCCTTCTGCGTGAGCCCTGGGTGGCTTTGTTGGTGAGTTACGAGAGCGCCTGGCTGCTTGCTTCGGGACCATGGTTGTGCTCTGCACGACAAGGGAGGACACCGCGGTGGGGCTTCGATCCGGCCTCCGAAACCTGAGCCTGCGCGGGCATCCACCGCGTGGGGTGTTCAGGGCCGCCTTCTGACGGACAAGGTCGTGCAGGACATGAACAAAGCGCTCGGCAGCAACACCGTGTCCGGGGGCGTCGTCCTGCAGTTCGATCCCACGACCCCGTCGGCTGTGCTGAACCCTGCAACCGCCGCCTACGCCCTCGCTACGCTGGGCGCCGCTGATCACCAGGACCCGCGCGGTCGGGTCGACGTGGAGGACACCCTTGGCCGAGGACGAAACCCCGCCCGCACAGCCCCCTCACGACCTGGAAGCGGAGAAGACCGTCCTGCGCGCGATGCTGCACTCCACCGAGGCCATCGCCGACATCGTCGAACTGGTCTGTCACGACGACTTCTACCATCACGCTCACGGACGGATCCACCAGGCAATTCTGGAGGTCTACGCCCTCGGCGAGGATCCCGACCTCCGCAGCGTCATCGACCGGCTCGCCAAGCACGAAGAGCTCGCCGACGTCGGGGGCCACGTGTACCTGCACAGGCTGGCCGGCGAGCCCGTCGGGATGGACGCCTGGGTGGAGGCCGCCGGCACCGTCCAGGGTATGGCCGTGCTGCGCCGCATGATGGTGGCCTCCGCCCGCATTGACGACCTCGTCACCGGTGTCACCGGTGTCACCGCCGACACCGTCGACCGCCTCATCGACACCGCCGAGGCCGAGATCTTCGCCGCCACCAGCAGCTACCGCTCCAGGATCCCGCAGGCGCACCCTGGCCGACAGCCGGGCCGGAAGGCCTCGGCTGCCCTTCGGTCCAGACGGGGTGTCAGGCCATGACGAGCCGGTCCACCAGCAGCTCCACCCTACGGTCGGCTTCCGCCGGCGGCAGCCGTCCCGCCCGGGTCAGGGTGGCCAGCCCGTGCAGGGCCGCCCAGAACACCTCGGTGAACAGTCCCGGGTGGACGCCATCCCCGGCAACCTCGCCGAGGCTTTCCAGCAGGGCGGCGAAGGCGTCCTTCAGCGGCTCCGGGGTGTCCTCGGCCGCGAAGGCCAGGCCGCCGTCGAGCTGGAACATGGCGTCGTAGACCGCCGGGTTGCGCTCCGCGAAGTCAAGGTAGGCGCGGGCGAGGGCGGTGACCCGGGTGCGCGGGCCGTCCGCGGGCGAGGCCGCGGCCCGCACCGCCGCGGCCATCTCGGCGGCGCCCTGGAGGGCGACGGCGCCGATGATCTCGCGCTTGCCGCGGAAGTGGCCATAGAGGACGGGCTGGCTGTATTCGATGCGCTCGGCGAGCCGGCGGGTGGTGACCGCGTCCCAGCCCTGCTGCTCGGCGAGTTCACGGGCCGTGGCCACGATGAGGCGCTCGCGGGCCGCCCGTTCGCGTTCCTTGCGTTCCTGTACCGACATGGTTCGATCCTAGCACCGCTAGACAATCGAGCGACAGCAGGTCTAGCGTGAGCTCATCATCTAGCGGCGCTAGATCCCAGGAGGGGTCATCATGCTCGACGCACTCAAGGTCGTCACCATCGTGGTCGTCGGAGTGATGGTGGGGGTGGAGTTCTCCGTCGCCTTCGTCATCAACCGGATCCTCAAGGCCCTCCCGGACGACAGCTGCCTGAGTGGCCGCGCCCACGGGGGCCGGATGCTCGGCGCCGTGATGCCGTTCTGGTACGTCGGTTCGCTCGCCCTCGCCGCGGTCTGGGCCATCGCGGGATGGCACCGCCCCGGCGCCGGCCTCGTCGTCATCGCCGGCGCGCTGCTGATCCTCAGCGTGATCATGTCGCTTCTGCTGCTCGTCCCGATCAACAACCGGAGCAAGACGTGGACCCCCGAGAACCGGCCCGCCGACTGGAAGGAGCAGGCGAACCGCTGGGACCGCTTCCACTACATCCGCGTCGCCGACCTCATCGCCGCCTTCGCCCTGCTGGCCGCCGCCCTCGTCTGAGCCCGCGGGCCGAGACCGCGCGGGTGGCACGCACTCCTCCAGTCCCTGGACGGTGGCGACTTCCGCGAATGCCAGGTCGTTCGAGAACCCCGGGCCTCCGCCTTCTCAAGGCGAGCCGGGCACGTCCGCGAGGTGCTGTCCTGTCACAGCGCATCTACCCGAGAGCGAGCCGTTGACCTGCTGGGACGCCAGGTCGCATGCCCCCCGACCCTTCCCCGCACGGGCCCGAGACGCCGCTGCGGTGGAGGCGCCGGCAACTGCTGACGTCAGCGCCGGCGAACAGATGTTCCTGTGACACGAACCGCTAGACCCTACAACGGGCGCCGACCCTTTCGACTTCGACACCTCCAGGTGCTCTGGCGGCGTGAGCCCAGGGCCCCTGCGGGCACCCTGCGGACGATCACCTGTACCCATACCTGGGTGGCACGGCCTGACCGGGCGCAGAGAAGTGCCCCGGCTCACCGAGTTGGTGGGCCGGGGCATTGGGGTCTGGGTGAGAAGAAGGTCGCCACCGTTCGGGCTGCGGACGCAAGCGTCGACAATGATCGTCGGGTGACGGCCCTGGAGTCGTGGCCTGGCTTTGGAGGGACCGGACTACACGACGCAGGCGAGCGGCACGTAGCCCTTGATGCCCCGGTAGGTGATGTAGGACCACCGGTTGTCGTTCTTCCAGCCACAGAGCGAGTAGTTGTCCGCGAGCTTCACGCCGCAGGTCACATACGTTGCCTTCGCGCCCTTCGGGAGAAGACCGAGGGCGGTGGCGTTGACCTTGGTGGTCTTGCGGATCTTGACGCTCTCGTGGGCCACGGCCGGGTTGAGGACACATCCGGCCTTCGCCTGCGCCGGCATGACGCTGGTCTGCGCCGTGGTGGCGGAGGCGGTACCGCTCGCGAGGATCAACAGCCCTGCCGCGACGGCGCCGCCGAGCGCCGTAGTCAGCTTCTTCATCTTCGTCAACAACTCCCCGTGCTTGATCACGAACCTTGATCGGGTTCGACTCTACGCGACGCGTATCGACATGATCGACCGGTATGTATGACGACCGTTCGGTCTCCCTCGCCGACTCGCCCCGGTCCTTGCCGGGCACGTCCAGGCGGTGGAGGTCGACGCAGAACCGGCCGCTTGGACGTCCTCCCCGATGCCCCGGCCTACGGCACCAAGGTGCGCTGGTACGCCAGAGCTGTGCGGTGGCCAGTCAGCGGGTCAGGGGCGCGTCCGCACCCTGCGCGTTCAGGCGCGCGCCCCACCCGGCCGGCCCCTCCACGGTGTCGACGCCGCCCGCCGCGGGCGGGAGTTCGCCTGATGCTCGGAGGTGGGCGCAGATCTTTGAGACGTCGGGTGGGGTGAGGCCGGGGTGGAAGGGGAGGCACAGGGTGCGCTCGGCGGCTCGGTCGGTGCCGGGGAGGGGGGAGGTGCCGGGAGTGCGGTAGGCGGGCACGCGGTGCAGGGGTGGGTAGCCGAACGTCGTGCGGATGCCGGCGGCTTCCAGGCGGGCGGCGGCGCGATCTCGTCGGGCCGGTTCGAGCTGGACCCAGTAGGCGCTGTGGGTGGTCGTGTGGTCGGCGGGCAGTGGGGGCGGGGTGAGGATGCCCCGGGCCTCGGCGAGTTCCCGGTCGTACTGGGCGGCGATCCGGGCGCGGCGGGAGACCAGCTCGGGGAGGCGGTCGAGCTGGACGGACCCGATGGCGGCGGCCAGGTCGTTGCCCACGACCCTGCGGCCGGGCTCGGGGACGTGCAGGTCGTGCCACCGGTGGGGGACGCGGGCGCCGTCGGGTCCGGTGGGCGTGGCGAGGCCGTGGTAGGCGAGGCGGCGTACGCGAGCGGCCTGGTCGGGGTCCTTCACGTGAATCATTCCGCCGTCCCCCGTGACCATCACCTTCGCGCCGTCGAAGCTCCAGACGGCGAGGTCGCCGAAGGTGCCGGCCGCCCGGTCGCCGACTCGCGAGGCCACCGCGCAGGCCGCGTCCTCGACGAGGGTGATCCCCCGGTCCCGGCACAGCCGGGAGACGTCTACGACGTCTCCGGGCCGTCCCGCGTAGTGGAGCAGGACGACGGCCCTGGTGCGGGGGGTCAGGGCGCGTTCGACGTGTTCGACCGTGGGGTTGAGGGTGCGGGCGTCGACGTCGCAGAAGACGGGGGTGGCGCCACAGGTCACCACCGCGTTGGCCGCCGCGAGAAAGCTGAGCGAGGGCAGGACGACCTCGTCACCGGGGCGCAGGTCCAGTGACTCCATGGCCAGGAACAGACCGGCGGTCGCCGAGTTGATGAAGACGACGTGGTCGGCTCCGGTGCCGATGTGCGCGGCGAAGGCTTCCTCGAAGGCTCGGGTGCGGGGCCCGTGCCCGAGGTGCAGGTCGGCGAAGACCTGGGCCACGGCGTCGAGTTCACGGGCGCCGACCTGGGGCTGGAAGAGGTTGATCACTGGTGTGGCGCTCCCGTCAGGCTGTCCCGGCATCGTGAGCGGGTGCGCTCGACGTGGGATCCACGGCCGGTCGACGGCGTTCGCGCGGTGGAGCGGCGCCGCTGTGGTCCGCTACGGCTCTTCGAGTCCCCTTCCAGAGGCGGGGTTGATCGTGCTCGTCGGCGCCGGATCCCGGCGTCGCCCGCCCTGCGACCTTGGAAACCTCATGTCCCCATCCCTGATGTCATCGGGCGCCGTGGTGGCGCCCACTCCCGAGCGGCTGGTGCGGGCCGACGCGGACGAGCGGGTCCGGCTGCTGGAGCGGTACGTCCGTGCGGAGTTGGGACGTGTGCTGGGCATCGCGCCCGATCTCGTCGACACGACGGGACGCGCGATGGGCTGCCTCGGGATCGGGTCGATCTCGGCCATCGAGCTCCAGCTGCGCATGCGGGCCGCGCTGGGGGTCGACGTCCACCTTCGGCATCTGCTCACGGACCGCAGCGCGCAGGCGCTGATCGACTTCCTCGTGGAAGAGTTCACGCCGGACGGTGTCGGGGGCCGCGCATGACGGTGGTGGCCGCGCACCGGCGCCCGGCGGTGCGGGTGGACGGCCTGGAGCGGGCCGACTTCACCCTGGCCGGTCACCGCGTCGACGTGTGGCTGATCCGCTGTCCTGTGGGTGCCGCGGCCGAGGCGTTGGCCCGAGACGAGCTCGACGAGGCGGAGCGGCAGCGTGCGGCGGCGTTCCTCCAGCCGTCGGGCGGGTTGTTGTACGCCGCCGCGCACGTCGCGTTGCGCAGGCTGATCGGCTGGTACACGCGCACTTCCCCCCAGGAGCTGCGGTTCACGCGGGAGCCCTGTCCGGGGTGCGGGGAGCCCCATGGGCGTCCCGCCGTGGTGTCGCCGCGCGTGGCGTTGCACTTCTCCCTGTCGCACAGCGCGGGCGTGGCCATGGTGGCGGTGGCCGGCGTGCCGGTCGGTGTGGACGTGGAGCGGCTTCCCGGTGCGGAGACCATCGAGGTCTGTTCGCGGGCGCTGCATCCCGACGAGCGCTCGGAGCTCGCCTCGGTGGCGGAGGGGGAGGTACGGCGCGAGCTGTTCGGGCGCATCTGGACGCACAAGGAGGCGTTCCTCAAAGGCCTGGGTACGGGGCTGAGTCGTTCACCGGCGGTGGACTACCTCGGCGTGGACGTCGGGCGCCATCCCGAGGGCTGGACCGTGCTCGGTATTCCCTGCGGCCCGACGCACGCGGCCGCGATCGCCGTGCGGGGGCCTGCTCCGGACGTGGTGGATGTGCGATGGGTGCCCGACCGGTGGCTGTCGGCGGGTGGTGGCCCGTAGGCGGGCCGCACCGCCGGGAAGCGAGGGAAATTGTGGGGGCTCTGACGCCTCGGAGAGGAACCGCACACGGGTATTCGTTTTCCTGAAGGCTGTTGACGTCCGCCTGACCATCGCGTCCTTGCGTGCCGTTCCACCGCGACGGAGACTCGAATCGCCCCCGGTGGAACGGTCGTTCGCAGCTCCACGCACATTCCGCCGCCGGGCATCCCCACGCGAATGCTCCCCACCCTGTCGGGATTACGTTCGCCCGCTCGACGAGGAGTGAATGCCGTGCGCTTCAACCTGATGGGACCGTTCGAGATCGTCGCCGAGGACGGCCGGGTCTGCCGGCCGGTGGCGCCGAAGGTCTGCCAGACCCTGGCGCTGCTGCTCACCAGGCCCAACGAGGTGGTGACGGCGGAGTCCCTGATCCGTGAGTTGTGGGGGGACCGGCCGCCGCGCAGTGCCACCACCACCCTGCAGACGTACGTGTACCACGCGCGGCGGATGTTCGAGAGCGAGCGGTTGGACGCGCACGGCCGGTCGCTCATCGTCACGACTCCGCCGGGATATTCGATTCAGGTCGACGACGCCGAGGTCGACCTTCGTGTCTTCGAGCGGCTGATTTCGGCGGCGCGTGTGCAGTTGGGTCAGGGGGACGCCGTTTCGGCGCTGTCCTCGGCGCGAAAGGCACTCGCGCTGTGGCGTGGGCCGGCATTTTCGAGTTTCGTGGCGGGTGACCTTCTCAAGGGTCATCTCGCGCATCTGGAGGAGTTGCGCATCGGCGCCTTCGAGCTGGTGATCGAGGCGGAGAGCAGGCTCGGACGGCACCGCGAGCTGTTGCCCGAGCTGCGCAGGCTCATCGCCGAGTACCCGCTCAACGAATGGTTCCACCAGCAGTTGATCGGCGCGCTCAGCGCGGCGGGCCGGCGGGCCGAGGCACTCCAGGCGTACCAGCACGTACGCCGGCTGCTCGCGGACGAGTTGGGTCTCGAACCGTCGGTCGAGCTCCAGCGGTTGCAGCTGCGGCTGCTGGACCCCGCCGCGGCCCTCGCCCGTGCGGGGGGCCGGCCGGTGGCGGGGCGGGTCCCGGCGGTGGCCCGCCGCGCCTGATCGGCCTGATCGGCGCTGATCAGACTGATCGGTCTGATCGGTCTGATCCACGACAGGTCTACGCCGCCTGGTGGACGCCTTCCAGGAGCCGTCCCCCGTAGGCGGCGCCCACCGTGTCGAAGCTCAGGGCGGGGTGGCCCGCCAGGGTCTGCGTGTCACGCCAGAGGCGTTGCAGGGGGTGGTCGTCCACGCGGGCCGTGCGACCGGCCGAGCCGAACAATCGGCCGACGGCTGCCACGAGTTCCCCGGCGGCGTGGGAGCAGTCGGCGGGGAGGCGTACGAGGTCCAGTGGCGCGGTGGAGGGCGTGTCGGCGATCCGTGCCGCGCGCTCCAGCAGCAGCGCGGCGCCGTCCACGGCCGCCGCCGTTCGGGCGAGGGTGGTGCGCAGGTGCGGGTCGCGCGGATCCGCGCACATGGCACGGTCCTCGGTCCACACCCGCAGCGCGGCGCGGGCGGCGCCGAGGGCGCAGGCGGCGTGGACCAGGCCGGCCGGGAGGTGGCTCTGCCCGGCGGGTCGTCGTTCGTCGTCGGACGGGGGGAAGGCGCGGTGGGCGGGTACGAAGACGTTGTCCGCGGACAGGACGTCACCGCCCGCGCCGCGCAGGCCCATCGAGGTCCATCCGTCGCGGACGCGGTAGTCGTCGCGGGGTAGCGCGAAGGTCCAGGGGCGGGATCGTCCGCGGTCCGCGGGGCGGGCGACGACCAGGGCCCAGGTGGACAGGGCGGCCCCGGCGACGAAGGCCCATTCACCGGTCACCCGCCAGCCGCCGGCGACTTCGGTGGCGCTGCCCTGGGGCGTGCCGGCGCCGACGAGCGCGGTGTCCGGGCCGTTCGCCCACAGCTCGCGCTGTCCCGCTTCGGGCAGGTGGGAGGCGGTGTGGGCGGCCTCGGCGAGGGCCGCCGCGCACCAGGCGGTCGAGGTGCAGCCCTGGGCGACGGCGGATACGGCGTGCAGCAGTTCCGAGGCCGAGCCGGCCCTTCCTCCCCGGTGGGCGGGCACGAGGTGTGCGGCGAACCCGGCGCCGGCGATGCCCTCGGCGACCTCCGCCGGCAGGGTGCGGGTGGTGTCGGTCCGGGCGGCGTACCGGGCGGCGACGCAGCGCAGCTCCCGGGCCTTGGTCAGCAGTCCGGTACTGGACGTCGGCCGGCTTGGCATCGGTACCCCTTCTCGCCTTCTCGCCCGATCGCGGCGCCCGATGGGGCGCGTGACGCACGCGGGCCGTGCCGTCACCTTGGCCGGAGGGCGTCCACGTCGGATGGAAGGACGCTCGACCGTACGGGTCGTCAGCGCCGCGCGCGGTGTTCGGCCGCGGCGGCGCCGGAGGGCGGCGAGGTGGCGGTCAGCAGGCATTCCTCCAGGAAGGCCAGTGCGCGCAGGTGGTAGGTGCGAGCGGCCCAGCCGAGGCTGATGTTGTGCCCGGCGGCGGGCTGCCGGTCGACCCGTACGGTGGGTGCGGCGAGCGGCCGCGTCAGGGCGCGGACGGCTTCGTCGTCGTGGCGCCACCACTGCTCGTCCTCGGCGAAGGTGAGGCGGACGGGTACGCGTACGCGGGCCGCGAGGGCGGGGTAGAGCGTCTGCCAGGCGGGGAACTCGCCGGCCTCCAGGGCGGGGACGGGGCAGACGAGCGAGCGGCTGTGGTGGAAGGCCTCGGGGGGATAGTGGCGCAGCGCTCCCCAGTGCCGGCGCCATTCGCCGCGTGAGCCGGTCGCGGGAAGCCGGTGCAGGTCGTCGGCGTGGTGCAGTCCGAGCCCGGAGATGTCCAGGCCGATGAGGGTCTCGCCGCGGTCGTCGGCGGCGGCGGCCAGGGCCAGCTTTCCGCCGTTGGAGTGGGCGACGACGAAGTGACCGGCTCCGGTCGGATACCGGCGGTCGAAGTCGGCGAGGGCGGCGTGGAGGGTGGTGGACTGGTCGGCGAGGAGCTGCCCGGTGGGCAGTGCGGCGGCGGACCGTCCGTAGCCGGGGCGGTCGAGGGCGAGCACGGTGTAGCCCAGGGCGGAGCCCAGGTCCAGCAGGGAGAGTCCGGGGCGGGCGCGATTGTCGAAGTATCCGGCTCGCATGCCGCCTCCGTGCAGGGCGACGACGACGGCCCGGGGCGGGCCGTCCGCGGGTTCGGCGAGCAGGCCCGAGATCGGGGTTCCGTCACCGTCGAGGACGATGTCCCTGACGCGGGTGGGTGCTGCGCTCTGGGGCGCCGTCATGACGGCGGTCCTTTCCCTCGGTGGAGGCGCCCGGTGCGGGTGCGGCGGCGGGCCTTCGCGCGGGCCGGCCGGTGTCGGGCCGGCCGGGCGAAGGAGGGGGCGAAGGAGGTGCCGGCCGCGAGCGAGGCTCGCGGCCGGCGATCGGCGCGACGGGGGCGCGCGCCGAAGGGGTGGGGCCGGGGCGGGTGTCACCCGACCGGCTTGGCGGACACGGCCTGGGTCGTGTCTTGTGGATCAGGCCGCGCCCGGCCTGATCCACAAGAGACGACCTAGTGGAGGGTGGCGAACTTTTCCGGGCCGACCGGGGTGAGTTCGTCGGTCCGGCCGCTGAGGATCTTGGCCGCCCACTCGGGGTCGCCGAGCAGGGCGCGTCCCACGGCGACCATGTCGAACTCGTCGCGCTCCAGGCGTTCCAGGAGTCCGTCGAGGTTCTGCGTGACGCCCCCGCGCTCGCCCTTGAGGACGTCGAGGAACTCGTTGTCGAGTCCGACCGATCCGACGGTGATGGTGGCCTTGCCGGAGAGCTTCTTGGCCCAGCCCGCGAGGTTCAGGTCGGAGCCTTCGAACTCGGGGAGCCAGAAGCGGCGCGTGGAGCAGTGGAAGGCGTCGACGCCGGCCTCGGCGAGGGGGGTGAGGTAGGCCTCCAGCTCCTGCGGGGTCTCGGCGAGCCGCGCCTGGTAGTTCTCGACCTTCCACTGGGACATCCGGAAGAGAATGGGGAAGTCGGGCGAGACGGCCTGGCGGCAGGCGGCGACGATCTCGGCCGCGAAGCGGGTGCGGGCGGCGATGGGGCCGCCGTAGCCGTCCTCGCGGCGGTTGGTGTGGGACCACAGGAACTGGTCGATGAGGTATCCGTGGGCGCCGTGGATCTCGATGCCGTCGAAGTTGTTGGCCTCGGCCGCGGCGGCGGCCACCGCGAAGGCGGTGATCACGTCGTCGATGTCGGATCGTGTCATGGACCTGCCCTCGCCCGGACCGGCGAGCGGCACCCCGGACGGTCCCACGGCCGGCGCCTGGGGCACGGGCGGTGTGCCGGGGACCCGTCCCATGCCGACGTGCCACAGCTGCGGGATGACGGCGCCGCCTTCGGCGTGGACGGCGTCGGCGACCCGGGCCCAGCCGGCGAGTGCGTCGTCTCCGTGGAAGCGGGGGACGTTGCCGCTGGTGCCCGCCGACGCGTGGCCGACGTAGGTCCCCTCGGTGATGACCAGGCCGACCCGGCCGGCCGCGCGGCGGGCGTAGTACCGCGCCACGTTCGGGCCGGGGACGCCTCCGGGGGAGAACTCGCGGGTCATGGGCGCCATCGCGATCCGGTTCCGCACGGTCAGCCGGCCCAGGGAGAAGGGCCGGTCGAGCAGCTCCGTGCGGTAGGCGGCCGGGCTCTGAGCGTTCAAGACGTACACCTTCGGTCGACGGCCGTGCCGGCTCGGCGGGCGGGGCGGGAGCACCCTCGACTCATACTTACCTGCCGGTTAGTTGATGATCAGACTGTAGGCACCCCACTGGCGCTCCGTCAAGAACGAAGATCACGGGCCGCCTTGCCGACGAGGCGACGGGCACGAGCGCTCCGAGACCCGCACCACCAGCTTGGCCGAAGGCACCGCAGGGTTTGGATCAGTGGATGAAAGGTTTCGGTCAACTCTGAAGTGATTCCGGCCAGCGGGTGGTTGGCTGCGCCTGCCCCCGGCGCCACGACGCCGATGTGGGGGGACCTCGACTTCTCGATGACAGGTGGGTACTTCATGACGACACGACGCCGCTTCCTCGGCTCCGTCGCGATGGCGACCGGCATCGTCGCCGGTTTCACCGGCGCGACCCTGCCCGCACGGGCGGCGGGACTCGACGAGATCGAGACCGGGGCGCCCGGCTCTCGTCCGGTGCCCGCCCCCGAAGTGGTCGTGCGCCCGGGGGATCCGCGGTACGCGGAGCTCTCCACGCGCGGTCACAACACCCGCTTCGTCTCCACCGCCGACGAGATCTGGCTCGTGCACTGCCCGGCACAGGTCGAGAAGGCCGTGAACCAGGCGATCCGCGGCAACCAGCGGATCACGGTCCGCGGTGGCGGGCACTGCTTCGACGGTCTCGTCGGCGATCCCCAGTACCGCCTCCTCGTCGACACCTCGGAGATGAACGCGGTCACCTTCGACCCCTGGATGAACGCCTTCGCGGTCGAGTCCGGTGCCACCCTGGGCCACGTGTACAAGACCCTGTACGAGGGCTGGGGCGTCACGCTCCCGGGCGGTGTCTGCCCCGAGGTGGGCGTCGGCGGCCACGTGTCCGGCGGCGGGTACGGCCCGCTGTCGCGACGCTACGGGCTCTCCGTGGACCACCTGTACGCGGTCGAGGTCGTCGTCGCCGGGGCCAACGGCCTCGCGCGCACCGTCGTCGCCACCAGCCGTCCGGACGACCCCCACCGGGACCTGTGGTGGGCTCACACCGGCGCCGGTGGCGGCCAGTTCGGCATCGTCACCAAGTACTGGTTCCGCACGCCGGGCGCGACCGGCAGGCCGGGATCGCTGCTGCCCAAGCCCCCGGCGACCGTACGCAAGGCGATCGTCGCCTGGCCGTGGGCACAGATGCAGGAGGCCAACTTCACCCGACTGGTGATGAACCACGGCGCCTGGCACGCGGCGAACAGCTCGGTCTCCTCCCCCTACGCGACGATGCACAGCTCGCTGCAGATCAGCCCCTGGTTCGTGGGCACGATCAATCTGGACGTCACCCTGGACGCCACGCGCGGCGACGCGCAGAGCCTCCTGGACGGCTATGTCGCCGCCCTGTCCGCCGGAGTCGGCGTCCAGCCGACGGTCACCGTCAAGGACCTCGGCTGGGTCGAGGCCGCCACGACCCCCACGCTCGGCTACGGCCAGTACTCCCGCCACAAGTCGATGGGCGGGTACATGCGCAAGCCCTACACAGCCGCCCAGGTGGCGCAGATGTACCGGGCCATGAGCGACCCGGAACACTGGGGCATCGGCCTGATCTACCTGGCCGCCTACGGCGGAAAGATCAACACGGTGTCCTCGTCCGCGACGGCGGTCGCGCAGCGCGACTCGATCCTCAAGTTCTGGTACTCGTGCAACTGGGAGTTCCCGGGCCAGGACGAGGCCGAGGTGCAGTGGGTCCGCGACCTGCACCACGCGATCCACGCCGACACCGGCGGCTTCCCGGTCCCGGGCGCCCAGACGGACGGCCTCTACATCAACTATCCCGACGTGGACACCCAGGACCCGTCGGTGAACACGACGGGAGTGCCGTGGTCGACCCTGTACCACAAGGGCAACTACCCCCGGCTCCAGCGGGTCAAGAAGACGTACGATCCGAACGACGTGTTCCGCCACGCCCTCTCGGTGAAGCCCGCCTGACCTTCGGCGGACCAGGCTCCCGGCAGACCGCGGGCCGGCCCCTTCGGGGCGGCCCCGGCTGCCGGGAGTTTCGCGTGCGCGCCGGTGGGGCCGCCGCTCAGGAGACCGAGCGGGCCACCTGTTCGGCGTAGGCGTGGGCGGCGGGCTCGAACTGGAGGCCGATGTGGGTGGCCGCGGAGTTGACGTCCCGCCAGAAGCGCTGGAGCGGGGAGTGCGTGGAGTGCCCCCCGGTACCCGCCGCGGCGAAGACCCGGTTGACCGAGCTCACGGCCATTTGCACCGAGAGCGAGCAGTCGCGTCCGTTGCGCGCGGCCTCCAGGGCCGTGACGTCCGCGCCGCGGTCGGCGACCGAGGCGGCCCGTTCGATCAGGAGTCCGGCGGCGTCGAGCTCTCCGGAGGAGCGGGCCAGTGCCTCCGCGTACACGCTGCGGCTCAGTCCCTGGGGCCCCGCCGCGGGCGGGGCCTTGCGGAACTTCTCGGTGGCGTAGCCGGACCAGTGGGCGAGCGCGCCGCGTGCGGCGCCCAGGGCCGGACCCGCGAAGAACAGCCCGTTGACCGCCTGGAGGGGAACGGTGTGGAAGAGCTCCGTCGAATGGCACGGCCGGCCCTGGAACAGGTCCTCCCCCGCGAAGGTCAGTTCGTCGGGCACGAAGGCCTCCTCCACGACGACGGTATTGCTGCCCGTCGCGCGCATGCCGGTGCTCGCCCAGGTGTCCTTGACCCCGAAGGCGCTCCTCGGGACGGCGAAGACCCGCAGCGCGGTGCCCTCGCCGGCGGGGATCACGGCCCGCAGCAGGGCCCAGTCGCAGTGGTCGACGACGCTGATCGACGGCCAGGTGCCCGAAAGGGTCCAGCCGCCCGGCGCAGCGCTCGCCCGGCCCAACGGGGCCAGGGAGCCGACCACCACGGTGTCGGGCCCGTCCTTCCAGAGCCGCGCGGACCCCTCGGCGGGCAGGAAGCCCGCCATGCGTCCGACGCCGGCGACGATGGAGGCGCTCCAGGCGGTGGCCGCGCAGGAGGCGGCCACCGTGGTCAGGGCCTCGTTCAGCTCGGCGAAGGTACCGCCCGTGCCTCCGTGAACGCGCGGGACGAAGTGCCGGGCGAAGCCGCCGGCGACGACGGCCTTCATCACGTCCGGGTCCAGGCGTCGTTCCTCGTCCTGGCGGGCCGCGTGGTCTCCTGCCAGGAGGGCGAGCTCGCGTGCGGCAGCGCTCAGCGCGCCGGTTTCCGTGTCGGGCATGCCCGTCTCCTTCACCCTCGTGTCGTTCACGACGCGTACGGCCGCTTCGCGCGGGCCTCGCCGAGTGCTTTCGCCCACCAGTCGAGCTGGTCGAGCATGATCTTCGCGGCGCCGTCACAGCCGGCGCGGTCCCGCGGGGCGCCTTCCTCGTCGAACTGCTCCCAGGCCCGGTGGAAGCTCACTCCGTCGCGGACGGTGGTGGCGTGCAGTTCGCTGAAGACCAGGCGCAGTTGTTCGACGGCGCGCAGGCCGCCCGAGATGCCTCCGTAGGAGACGAAGCCGACCGGCTTGGCGTACCACTCGTGGCGAAACCAGTCGATCGCGTTCTTCAACGGGGCGGGGAAGCTGTGGTTGTACTCCGGCGTCACCACGACGAACGCGTCGGCCGCGTCGATCCTGCGGGCCAGGGCCTCGACGGCGGGGGGCCTGGGCGCGTCGGGTCCGCCGAGCACGGTGGGCAGGTCGGCCTCGGCCAGGTCGATCACGTCGATGTCCCGGTAGCCGTACGTCGTGGCCCGGTCGAGGAACCACGAGGCCACGGTGTGGCCGAAGCGCCCAGGGCGGTTGCTGCCCACGATGAAGGCGAGCCGGGGGGACTGCACTGACATGTCGTTCCTTTCGTCGTGTGGTCAGCCGCGGTGGCGTGCGGTGAGTTCTTCCAGGACCGGTACGAGGTCGGCGGGCGACGGGGTGTCCCGCATCTCGCGGTGGAGGGACGCCGCGCCGTCCTGGAAGGAGGGCTCGTCGAGGAGGCGCGACAGGGCCGTGCGCAGGGCCTCGGGGGTGAACTCGTCGTGGGTGAGGACCAGTCCGGCGCCACTGTCCTGGACGTACCGGGCGGTGGCGGCCTCGCCCCAGAACGGCATCGGTGTCACCAACTGCGGTACACGGCTCGCGACGGAGGCCGCGAAGGTGCCGCCGCCGCCGTGGTGGATGATCGCGGAGCAGGTCGGCAGCAGTTGGCTGAGGGGCAGGTAGTCCACGAGTCGGACGTTGTCGGGTACCTCGCCGAGCGAGTCGCGCTCGCCGGCGCCCACCGTGGCCACGAGTTCCACGTCCAGTCCGGCGATGGCCTCCACCACCCGGGCGAAGGAGGTTCCGCTCTCGCGGAAGAGCTGACGGCCCCGACCGCCGACGCCGAGCGTGAGGCAGACCCGCGGGCGCGCGGGCGGCTCGTGCACCCATGCGGGCAGGGCGGCCGCCCCGTTGTAGGGGATCCGGCGCACGCCGATGTAGGGCAGGTCCAGCGGCAGGCGCAGCCCGGCGGGCATGGGGTCGATGGTCCACTGGCCGAGGAGGTGCTCCTCCTCGTACTTCAGGCCGTACGGCGCCAGCAGGCCGGACATCATCGCCGACAGGGGGTCGTCCTCCGGTGCGAGGCCCTGGGCGGCCTGGTGTTCGAGTGACTTGGCGCGCAGCCAGGCGACGTTGTCGCGGCCCCACAGGAAGCGGGCGTGGGCGGCTCCACCGACGGCGGCGGCGACCCCCGCCGCGACGCAGAACGGGTCCCAGACGACCAGGTCCGGCTTCCAGCGGCGGGTGAGGTCGACCAGGTCGGGAAGGACCGGGTTGTAGACGGACAGGACGTTGCGCATCATCTCCCACTGGGCTTCCCAGCGGCGTCCGTCCTCGGAGTCCAGGGACAGACCGTCGTCGAGGGTGTCGAGGCGGTCGTAATTGGAGTTGAACTCCACGACGCCCGCGAGTTTGTGTCGGGCGCCGAGTGGGACGGCCGGCAGTCCGGCGTCGGTGACGAGGTGCGTGGCGTCGGGGTGGATCGCCACCCGTACCTCGTGCCCGGCGTTCTGCAGGGCCCAGGCGAGCGGGACGATCGGCTGGACGTGGGCGATGGCGGGAAAGACGGCGAACAGTACGCGCATGGGTGTCTCCGTGGTGCGGTTCGGCTGTGGGCCCTGCCGGAGCCCTCAGGTGGTCTTCAGCAGGCTCAGGAGCGACTCGTCGAGGTGGACTCGCGGCTGCCAGCCCAGCAGGGCGCCGGCGAGGGAGAGGTCCATCAGCTGGCGGTCCGCGTCGGAGCGGGTGGCGGCGGCGCCGTCGCGCTCGACGAGGCGTACGGGCAGGCCACTGAGTTCGACGAGCCGTTCGACCAGGAGGCCGGCGCGGACGGCGCGCCCGCTGCCGATGTTGAGGACCCGGCCGCGGACGTCGGCGCGCTCGGCGCGGGCGACGGCGAGCACGGCCGCCGCGACATCGGTGACGTCGACGAAGTCGCGCTCCGCGCGCAGGGGGTTGACGAGGAGTTCGGGGCCGACGCCGGCGGGGTCGTGGGCGTAGCGCTCCAGGTGGGCGGCGATGTCACCGAGGAGGCTGCCGGCCGGGGCGTCGGGGCCGACGACGTTGGCCAGTCGCAGGACAACCCCGTCGAGGGCGCCGCCGCGGGCCGCGTCCAGTACGGTCCGGGTGGCCCGCAGTTTGGCTCGGCCGTAGTCGTTGACGGGGGCGGGTGTGTCCTGCTCGGTGAATCCGGCGCCGGTGCCCGTGAGGCCGTATTCGTGGATGCTGCCGAGTTGGATCAGCAGCGGCGGCGCCGGGAGGTCGCGCAGGGCCGCGACCAGGTCCGTGACGAGGTCGGCGTTGGTGCGGCGCATCCGGTCGGGTGAGACCCGCCAGACCGCGCCGGCGGCGTTGACGACGATGTCGGGGGCGAGGGTGGTGAACAGCTCGCGCAGCCGGTCGGGCCCGGAGTCGAGGAGGTCGGCCGCGACGAAGCGGGAGGCTTCGGCGCCGGTGTCGTGGGGCCGCGCGTCGCGGGGTGGGGTCCGGGCGAGGGAGACGACGTCGGCGCCGGTGGCGCGGAAGGCGGTGGCGAGGTGGCGGCCGAGGAAGCCGGTGCCGCCGAGGACGACGACGCGGGGTCGGGGCGCGCTCGCGTCGTGGGGGCGGGGTGCGGTGGTCACCGGGTCACCGCGCCTGCGGGTCGGCGCCGGTCGGCCGGGAGGCGGTCTCGGCGGGGGTGGGGGTGGGGGCGGCGGGCGAGCCCACGACGGCGGCGCGGGCGATGAGGGCGCCGCTCAGCCGGCCGACGGGGTGGACGGTGGCGCCGTCGAGCACGATCGAGTCCTCGACGTGGGTGCCGCGTACGACGCAGTCCCGTCCGATGGAGGCGTACGGTCCGATGTGGGCCCGCTCGATCAGGCTGCCGGCCGCGATGACGGCGGGGCCTTCGATCCAGGACGCCACGACGCGGGCGCCGGGCTCGACGATGACGTGGCCGGTGAGGCGTGTGGCGGCGTCGACGTCACCGTGGACGGCGTGTGTCAGGGCGTCCAGGTCGCCGCGGTGAGCGGCCAGGACGGCCTCGGCGGAGGTGGGCCGCGGTCCGTGTTCCTTCATGCGTGTGCCTCTTCTCGGTGGGGCGTGGCGGCCGCGCGGTCCCGGTCGCGGACCAGACGTTCCAGGTCGGTGACCACGCGGGTGGGGGTGGGCATCGCCTCCATCTCGGTCCGCAGGCGTCGGGCGGCCCGCGCGTGGTGGGGCTCGGTCAGCAGAGCGGACAGGGCGCGGGCGATCGTCGCGGGGTCGTCCTGCTCCGCGGCCGTGTCGAGTGAGAGGGCGGCGCCCGCGTGGACGAGCCTCTCGGCGCTCGCGAACGTGTCGGCCAGTTGCGGCAGCACGAGTTGGGGCAGGCCGGCGTAGCTCGCGCTCATGGACGTTCCGGCGCCGCCGTGGTGGACGACCGCGTCGCTGATCCGGAACAGCATGTGGAGCGGGGTGTGGTCGATCAGCCGGACGTTGGGCGGGAGCGGGCCCAGTTCCTGTCGGTGGGCGGCGTCCACGGTGGCCAGTGCCCGGGTGCCGGGGAGTTCTCCGAAGGCTGCGAGGACGGAGCGGAAGAGGGGTGCCCCGTTGAGCTTGAGGGTGCTGCGGCCCAGGGAGACGAGGACCGTGGGGGTGCGCTCCGCCGGGGTCCGGGCGTTCTCGGCGGCCCAGTGCGCGGGGAGCCAGGGGGGCAGGGTGCCGTTGCCGTGGGAGTGCAGGTGGCGGATGGGTGAGGCGGCCCGGATGCCGGGCAGTTGCAGGGAGGGCGGGCAGGGGTCGAGGAGCAGGTCGGGTTCCGGCAGTGCGGGCAGGCCCACGCTCGCGCAGAGCGCGCGGTGGGCTTCGCGGGCCTGGAGCAGGGTGGGGTCGCCCAACGGGTCGACGCCCCAGCGGTGGTGGACGACCGGTACGCCGAGGACGCCGCCCAGGACGAGCGAGGTGAACTCCAGGATGTCGCCGACGATCAGGTCGGGGCGAAACCCTCGGGCGAGGTCCAGGTAGGCGGGCAGGACGGTGGTGTTGTGCGCCGCCCAGGAGCGGGCGAAGTCGGCCGCGAGGGCGACGTCGGGGGCCCGGCCCCAGGACTGGAGGAGCCGGCGGCCGGCCGGGAGGCGGTCGAGCAGCATCTCGTCCATGCCGAACGGATCGCCTACGCCGACGGCGTGCAGGCCTGCCGCGGCCGCGGTGGGCAGGACGTCGGGTTGGCCCGCCACCAGGACCTCGTGCCCCGCGTCGCGCAGTGCCCAGGCCAGGGGGGTGAGCGGGGAGAGGTGGCCGGCGACGGGCGTGACGACGAAGAGGACGCGCATCGTTTTCCTTCGGTGGCTTGGAGGGGCGGGGAGGTCGGCGCGGGTGACTGCCGGGGGGGTGGGGGTCAGCCCCCGGCAGTCCACGGGGACAGGACGCCGGCCTCCAGCGTGGCGGCGAGGGAGGGCGCGGCCCGGTCCTTGGGCGAGATCAACGGGGGCTCGGTGAAGCCCCAGGGCAGTGCCAGGTCGGGGTCGAGGGGGTCGATGTCGATCTGGGTGCCGGGAACGTACGTGCTCGACAGGACGTAGCAGATGGTGGCGTCGTCGGTGAGGGTCAGGAACCCGTGCCCCACGCCCTCGGGTACGTAGACCGCGCGTCCGGAGTCGGCGTCGAGCACGTTGCTGTCGTACGCGCCGAAGGTCGGCGAGCCCACCCGCAGGTCGACCACGAAGTCCCGGAGCGCGCCGCGCACGCAGGAGACGTACTTCGCCTGGCCCGGTGGGATGGTCACGCTGTGGATGCCCCGCAGGGTGTTGCGCCGGGACACCGAATAGTTGATCTGCCGGACGTCGAAGGGGTGCCCCACCACGCGCTCGATCTCGTCGGTGCGCAGGGACTCGAAGAAGGCTCCGCGCTCGTCGGTGAGCAGGCGCGGGGTGAAGACGTGGACGCCTGGCACCTTGGACTCGGTGGCTCGCACGGCGGTGGTCCTCCTTTGCTGTCGGCCTGCCCCCGGGGGGCGGGCGGTGGGGGGCTGTCCTCCTGGGGCGGGGTCGGCCTCGGTGCGGGGTTCAGCGGGGGGCGCCGACGGCGGGTCGCGCCTCGCCGGGCCGGTCGGCGGGCCGGGGCCGCGCCTTGATGAACCAGGCGCCGATGAAGGCGGCGGCGGCGAGGGCCGCGGCGATCAGGAAGGCCGCGTGGGTGCCGTCGGCGACGGCCTGTTCGTAGGCGGCGCGTACCTGCTCGGGCAGTGCGGCCAAGCTTTCCGCGGACAGCTGGGTGTGGCCTTCGCCGCCGGCGGCGCCGGAGCTCGGGGCCGCGTCGTTGACCCGGTCCGCGAAGACGATGCCGGCGAGGGAGACTCCGAAGGAGCCGCCGATCGTCCGGCTCAGGGTGACCGTCGAGGAGGCCACGCCGATGTTCCTCATCTCCACGCTCTCCATCGCGACCGAGAGGGTGACCTGCATCAGCAGGCCCAGTCCGGCGCCGAAGACGGCCATGTAGACGCCGGTGGTCAGGCGGCTCGTGGTGGTGTCCATGAGCGAGAGGAGGAAGGCGCCGACGACCAGGAGCGCGCCTCCGGTGACGGCGTACAGCTTGAAGTCGCCGCGTTCGGCGATGAGTCGGCCGGCGAGGGTGTTGACTCCGACCATGGCGAGCAGCAGGGGCAGCATCAGGATGCCCGCGCTGGTGGCGGAGGCGCCCTGGACGGTCTGCTGGTAGATGGGCAGGAAGGTCATCGCGGCGACCATCACGAAGCCGAAGAGGAACGCGACGATGTTGGCCCAGCTGAAGTTGGCGCTGCGGAAGATGTCCAGGGGCAGGATGGGCGCCGCGGCCCTGCGCTCCACGGTCAGGAAGGCGGCGGTGCCCGCGACCGCCACCACGGCCAGGCCGATCACGGCGGGCGAGGTCCAGTCGTAGCGGGTGCCGCCCCAGGTGGTGATGAGGACCAGTGCGGTGATCACGGCGGTGAGCAGGGCGGCGCCGAGGTAGTCGAGGGGGGCCTGGGAGCGCTTCTTCGGCAGGTGCAGCCCCATGGCGATCGCGAGGAAGGCGGCCAGTCCGAGGGGGACGTTGAGGTAGAAGCACCAGCGCCAGCCGAGGTGATCGGTGAGGAAGCCGCCGGCGAGCGGGCCGCCGACCATGGCGGCGCCCATCACGGTGGAGGCCATGGCCTGGAACTTGCCTCGCTCGGCGGGTGTGATCAGTTCGCCGATGAGGGCGAGCGCGCCGACCATGAGGCCGCCGCCGCCCAGGCCTTGGAGGACCCGGAAGCCGATCAGCTGCCCCATCGACTGGGCCATGCCGGCCACCACCGAGCCGGCCAGGAAGATGCCGATCGAGGTGAGGAAGACGGCCTTGCGGCCGTACATGTCGCCGAGTTTGCCCCAGACGGGGGTGGAGGCCGCGGTCGCGAGCATGTAGGCGGAGGCCACCCAGGACAGGTGTTCCAGACCGCCCAGCTCGGCGACGATCGTCGGCATCGCGGTGCCGAGGATGAGGCTGTCGAGGGCCGCGAGGAGCATGGCCACCACCACGGCGCTCATCACGAGCAGGTGGCGAGGACGCGGCGGTGTGCCGATCGGGGGGCCGCCCTGTGCGGGGTGGTGCGCCATGGTGCATTCCTTTCGGACGGGATCAGTGCCGCGCTACCGTTACTTACTAACCGGACGGTAAGTTGGCAGGCGACTGGGAAGCTAGAACATTTACTGACCGGCCGTCAAGTAGAATGGCGACTCGGAGCGCACAGGAGGACCGCATGGCCGGCAGGCCGACCAACAGGACAAACACCCGCCAGAGAATCCAGGACGTCGCCCTGGGGTTGTTCGTCGAGCACGGGTACGACAAGACCTCGATGCGCGAGATCGCGGAGGGCCTCGGCATCACCAAGGCCGCCCTCTACTACCACTTCAAGGCCAAGGAGGAGATCCTGCTTTCGATCTCCCAGGGCCTGGGCGCGCCCGTCGACGAACTGATCGCGTGGGCGCGGACCAGGCCCCGGACCCTGGAGACCAAGCGCGAGGTGCTGCGCCGCTACAGCGAAGTACTCAAGGACGCCACCCCGCTGTTTCGCATCATGCAGGAGAACCAGGCGGCGCTGCGGGCCCTGGGCATCGGGCAGACGCTCAACGACCGGGTGGCCGCGGTCGCGGAGCTGATGTACGAGCACGGGGCCTCCGTACGCACCCAGGTGCGGCTCTCGGACGCGCTCGTGAGCGTCCACTTCGGCGCCTTCTCCCTGCACGCCCTGGCCGGCGACCCCGAGGAGAAGCGCCTGGCCCTCCTGGAGTCGGCCCTGGAGACGCTGGAGTCGGTGTCCGCGGAGTGCCGCTGAGCCGGTGGGCCGGTCAGGCCCGCGCCGGCCGGGAGCGGACGAGTTCCTCCAGGTCGGCGACGATCCGCGAAGGCGCCGGCAGTGACGCCGCCTCCGCGCTGAGGCGCCCGGCCGCCTTCGCGTAGTCGGCCTCGTCGAGCAGCGCGGCCACGGCGTCCCGGATCCGGGACGGGTCCTCCTGCTCGGCCGCGTCCTGGATCGAGATGCCCGCTCCCGCGGCCGCCAGGGCGTCGGCGTGCCAGAACTGGTCGGCGAGCTGGGGCAGCACGAGCTGCGGCAGGCCGAAGGTCGTGGCGGTCATGGCCGTGCCCGAGCCTCCGTGGTGGACCACCGCGTCACAGGACCCGAACACCAGGTGCAGCGGTACGGGGTCGACGAGGCGGACGTTTTCCGGAACCGTCCCGAGCGCCGCGCGGTACTCCTCCTCCACGGTGGCGAACACCTCGGTGTCCGGCAGTTCGCCGAGCCCCTGGAGGACCGCCCGCATCAGGGGCACCCCGTTGTAGGCCAGCGTGCGCCCGCCCAGCGAGACCGCCACCCGCCGGCGCGCGCCGCGCCCGCCGTCGGCGCCGCGCGCCCAGGAGGGCAGCGGTCCGTTGCCGTTGAACGGTACGTAGCGCATCGGGGCGCCGGGGGTGATGCCGGCCAGTTGGAGGCTGGGCGGGCAGGGGTCGAGCATGACGGCGGGACGGGGCAGTTCGGTGAGGCCGAGCTCCTCCAGCTGCCGCCGGAACCAGGTTCCCGCCGCGGGGCGGGTCTGGTCGGAGATGGGGTCGACGCCCCAGCGCTGCTGGACGACCGGGACGTCGAGGGTCCGGCCCACGATGAGGGAGATGTACTCCAGCGGATCGGAGACGATCAGGTCGGGCCCGAACTCGCGCGCCAGCTCCAGGTAGGCCGGCAGCACGTCCACGGTCTGGGGCATCCACAGGGAGCCGACGTTGGAAAGCTGCTCCCGCTCGGGCCGACCCCACGACTGGAGGGGCCGACGGCCGCCGAGCCGTTCGATCAGCAGGTCGTCGAGGTCGAGGCGGCTGCCGATGCCCACGGCGTTCAGGCCGGCCGAGGCCGCCGCGCCGAGCACGTCGTCACGGCCGACGACCAGCAGTTCGTGGCCTGCGGACCGCAGCGCCCAGAGCAGGGGTACGAGCGGGGTGAGATGGGTCGATACGGGGGTGCTTATCGCGAGGACGCGCATGGCTTCTCCTGCTGAGCCGGGACGGGGGGCGGGCCGGCCGGGTGGGTGGGGGAACCCGGCCGGCCCGGTCGGGCATCCGGACGGACGGTCAGATCCCCGCGGGGCGTCGGACGTGGTCGCGCACCCATTCGGCGACGGCCCACGGCGGCGTGCCGGAGGAGAAGACCTCGGCGACGCCCGCGGCCGTGAGGGCCTCGATGTCCGCGGTCGGGATGATCCCGCCGCCGAACACCGTGACGTGGCCGGCCCCGGCCTCGGCCAGCAGGCCGAGGACCGATCCGAAGAGTTCGGCGTGCGTGCCCAGCAGACTCGAAACGCACAGGGCGTCGGCCTTCTCCCGCAGGACGGTGGCGACCAGGCCCTCGGGGCTCTGGTCCGCGCCCGCGTCGACGGCTTCGATGCCCGCCTCGCGGAAGGCGTCGACCAGCGTCGTCGGCGCCGGTGTGCCACGGCCGCCCGCCTCGGGCTTGGCCATCACCACGCGGATCGAAACGGAATCACTCAACTCTGGCTCCCATGGTCGTTCGTGTGTCGGTCGTCGGTTACGGGGCGCGGCGCCCCCGCCAGGTCCTCCAGGACCCGCACCACGTCGGCGGGCAGGGGCAGCGCCGCGATCTCGTCCGCGAGCAGGCCGGCCCGCTCGGCGTACGAGGGGTCGTCGAGGAGTTCCCGGCATGCCGTGGCGACGCCGTCGGCGCCGGTCTCCTCGGGGTCGAGGGTGATGGCCGCGCCGAAGTCGGAGATCCGCCGGCCCGCCTCGACGAAGTTGCCGCCCTGGGGGACGATCAGCTGCGGTACACCGGCGTTCATCGCGGTCAGCGCGGTGACTCCGCCCGCGTGGTGGACGACGATGTCGCACGTGGGCACGACGACGTCGAGCGGCACCCAGCCGGCCCGGACCCCGGGCAGTTCCGCCCTGATCCCGGCCGCCACCTCGTCGAGCGTCGCGATGACGGGCTCCGCGCCGAGCGCCGCGACGTCCCGCGCGAGGCCGCTCAGGAATCCCGTGTTCTTCGCGGAGACCATGCGGCTGCCCGAGGTGACGAGCACCCGGGGGCGGTCGGGCCGGGTGTACATCCACGGCTCCAGGGCTCGCTGGCCGTTGGCCGGCACCCAGCGCATCATCTGGGCCGCGGGGGCGTCGGCGGGCCGCAGGGACGGCGGGCAGATGTCGATGAACAGATCCGGGTCGGGAAGTCGGTCGAGACCCAACTCGGCCAGCTCCGGGCGCAGTTCGTCGCTCGCCGCGGGGTCCGTGCGCCAGGCGTCCCCGGTGTCCCAGGCCTGGCGCACGTACGGCACACCGAGCTCGGCGGCGATCAGGGCGGCCGCGAAGGACATCGAGCCGCCGACCACCAGGTCCGGACGCCAGTGGGCCACGACCCCTCGCAGTCCCTCCATGCTCGCCGCCGCGATCCGCCCGAACCAGTGGCCCGCGAAGTCCAACTCCTCCTCGGGCGTCTTCGGCAGGCTGACCGGATTGCCGTCACGGTCGGTCGTGGCGTACTTGCGGATGGCCGACGAGACGATCGACAGCGCCGGAAGCCCCGCGGAGGCGATGTACGGGACCATGTCCTCGACGGCGCCCATGAACACTTCGTGCCCGGCGTTGCGCGCGGCCGTGGCGAGCGGCGCGAGGGCGAACACCGTCGCGGGACTCCCGCTCGCGACGAAAAGGATTTTCACGCATTCTCCCAATTACTCACATACTCAAAGAGGCCGTCTCACAACGAAGCCGTCGTCAGTCGATGACCAGGACGGTGTTTCCGTCCGGGTCCTTGACGAAGAACCGGTGCATGTCGGAATGCTTTTCGGTCTCCGTCGGTGCGATGTCCACGAGAGCCTCTCTGGCGGGGCCCAGATCGGCCTTGGTGAACGCGACGGCGAAGGTGTCCCCGCCGGTGTCTCCGCCCAGGACGAGTTCACCGCCCGAGCCGGTGTCGAGGACGATCCAGTTGTCGCCCTCCTTGACCGTCGCCAGATTCATCCGGTCGCGGTAGAAGGACTTCATCGCCTCGAAGTCGTCGCACTTGATCAAAATGGCGGACAACGCGCCGAACATGGCCCTGGGCCTTTCTTGTCGTGGGTGCTCAGCCGAGCAGGGTGCCACCGGTGGCGTCGATGAACGCCCCCGTCACCCAGCGGGCGTCGTCGGAGGCGAGGAAGGCGACCACGTCGGCCACCGCCGCCGGGTCCCCGACCTCACCGAACGTGCTGAGCTTGGACAGCGCCTCGCGCACCTCCGGAATCTTGAACAGTTCGCCGCCGTTGTCCGTGCTGCCCGGGGCGACCGTGTTGACGGTGATCCGTCGCGGGCCCAGGTGTCGGGAGAAGTGCAACGCGATCTGTTCCAGCGCGCCCTTGGTCATGCCGTACGTGACCTGGTCGGGGTTGGCCACGCGGGTCAGGCCCGAGCTGATGTTGATGACACGGCCGCCGTCGCGGAGCGTGGCCAGGGCCCGCTGGACGATGAAGAACGGGGCCTTGGCGTTCACCGCCATCATCCGGTCGAACATGTCGGGGGTGACCTCTTCCGGCGCACCCATGGCCATCAGGCCGGCGTTGTTCACGAGGATGTCGAGGTCCGCGGATCCCGTCCGCTCCTCCAGGCCGGCGGCCAGGCCCTCGAAGAGGGTGTCGACATCACCCGGGACGCCGAGTTCGGCGCGCACCGCGAAGGCGCGTCCGCCGTCGCCTTCCACGGCCGCGACGACTTCTTCGGCGGAATTCGCTCCGTTCGCGTAGTGGACCGCGACGAGAGCGCCTTCACGTCCGAGTTTCTCGGCGATCGCCCTGCCGATTCCACGGCTCGATCCCGTGACGAGCGCCGTTTTTCCGGTAAGCCTTCCCATGGAAATGTCTCCTGTCGAGGGTAAACGTTGCTCCGACAACAAAGTCAGTACGGCGGAGACTTGTGATCAGCCTCTTCGGCCGACGCCCGTCGGGGCAATGCCGTTCACCTGGAATTGACCATCAGCGGACGGAGGCCTGACCGGTGTTGCCTCGGGCTGACCGAAGTCGCCCGCGTGCGTGCGCAGCTCGTGGAGCAGTTCCGCCTGGCGCACGATCAGCGGGTCGGGCCGGGCGCCTTCCTCGACGGCCCGCGCGAACGCGGCCACGGTGAGCGCGACCTGGTCGGCGGCGGGCAGCGCGATCCGTTCGGTGCCCGCGGAGGTGTGCAGCGTGACCTGGGGCGCGAGGTCGGCGGGGGTGGTGAAGGCACGGTCGACCGTGACGCGGCCGCGACTGCCCCAGATCTCGTACGCGGACCGGTACGCGTGGTCGAGGCCGAAGGACAGCTGGGCGGTGATCCCCTCGGGGGTGCGCAGCAGCGCCGCGCCCGCGGTGTCGACCTCCTGGCCGTGGCCGCGGGTGAGCGAGGCTCCGACCACCCGCAGACCGGGGCCCAGGTGGTGGAGGGCGGCGCGGACCGGGTACACGCCGGTGTCCCACAGGGCGCCGCCGCCCAGGTCCGCGTCGAGGCGGATGTCGTGGGCGGGCAGGGCCGGGATGGCGAACGCCGCCCGGAAGGAGCGGACCTCGCCGATGGCGCCGTCGGCGACGAGGGCGGCGACCGCCTCGTGCTGCGGGTGGTGGGGGAACATGACGTTCTCCATCAGCACCCGCCCCCCGGCCGCCGCCAGCGTCACCAGTCTCGCGGTCGCCTCGTGGGAGGTGGTCAGCGGTTTCTCCGCGAGGACGTGCTTGCCCGCGTCCAGGGCGGCGGCCGTCCACCGTTCGTGCAGGGCGGCCGGGAGCGGGACGTACACGGCGTCGACGTCGTCGCGGGCCAGCAGCCGTTCGTACCCGTGCACGGGGGCGGCCCCGTACGGGTCGGCGACCTGCCGCGCCCGGTCCGCGTCACGGCTCGCGATGGCGGTGATCTCGACGCCCCGGGCGGCCGCCATGGCGGGAAGCATCCTGCGACGCGCGATGTCCGCGCACCCGAGGACGCCGATGCGCACGCGTCCCATCAGCCGCGCACCGCCGTGGCGTTGAGGCAGGCGAGGAGGGTGCGGGCCTGGACGTTGAGGTAGTGGCCGTGGCGTACCAGGTCGCCCAGCTGACCGGGGGTCACCCAGCGGTACCCGGCGGGAGCGTCCAGGGGAGCCTGCTCCTCGTCCACGTCGACGAGGAGGTAGCGGGACTCGGCGTTCAGGAACCGGCCGCCCTCCTCGGAGTGGACGGCCTCGTAGTGGACGCGCTCGGGTGCGGCGCTGAGGACGAGGTCGAGGAAGGGCGGGCGGTCCGCGCCGGTGAGGTGGTCCCAGTTGTCCGGGGTGTACTGGACGGTGGGGCCGAGTTCGACGGTGTCGAGGAAGCCGCCCTCGACCCGGGCGTGCACGAGGACGTGTCGGACGCCGCCGATGGTGCGGGTCAGGAAGGCGGTGACGCCGACACCGCGCGGCTCGAACAGCGGCTGCGTCCACCCGGACACCTCGCGGCTGCCGGCCTCGACGCGCACGGCGACGACGTCGAAGTAGCGTCCCTGCTCGTGCTCGACGGTGTACGCGGTCTGCTTCCAGCCGGGCAGGGAGGCGAGCGGCACCCGCTCGGCGTGGACGTCGTGGCGCGAGCGCTCGGCGGTGAACCAGGACGCCACCTCCACGTCGGTGTGGAGGGCGCCGGCCTCGTCACGGGGGAAGGGGGCACAGGCCAGCACGGTCCGGGAGTCCATGTTGACGACGTTGTCCCGGAGCAGGAGTTCGCCTATCTGCCCCAGGGTCAGCCAGCAGAAGTCGTCGTGGAGCGGAACGTCGCCCACGGCTTCGACGATCATGTTGCGGTTGCTCTTGTGGAAGAACCACGAGCCGTGTTCGGACTGGAGGACGTCCGCGACGACCCGGCCCCGGCCGGGTTCGACGAAGTACTCGATGTACTTGACGTCGGCGCCCTGGTGCACCTTGGTGTAGTTGCTGCGGGTGGCCTGGACCGTGGGCGAGAGCTGGAGCAGGTTGCGGTTGCCGGGCTCCATCTTGGCCTGCATCAGGAAGTGCAGGACTCCGTCGAACTCCTTGACGAGGATCCCCAGGATGCCCACCTCGGGCTGCTTGATGATGGGCTGGTGCCACCGCGGGTGCGGGTCCTCCCCCGTGGTGACCTGGAGGCCCTCGACGGAGAAGAAGCGGCCGCTGCGGTGGACGAGGTTTCCGGTGTCCGGCGCGAAGGACCAGCCGTCCAGTTCGGCGAAGGGGATCCGCTCGACCCGGAAGCGGTGCGCCTGGCGGCGGCTGTCGAACCAGCCGGGGAAGTCCGCGGTGCTCAGCTTCGCGCCGTCGGTCGTGGCGGCGGAGGCGGCGATCCGTACGGCGTCCGAGGAGTCGTGGCGGGGGCGCAGGGGAGTGTCGTCGTCCGGGCGCGGGGCGGGCGTGGTGGGCATGGGGAACTCCAGACGGTTGCTCGGGGGCGGGAGGCGCTGCCGGGCGGGCGGGCTGCCGGGCGGGCGGGCTGCCGGGCGCGCGGCGTGTCAGCGCGCCGAGGTGGCTGCGGTCGACGCGATGAAGGCGTCGAGGACCCGGCGGTGGTAGTCGGGGCCGAAGCCCATCGCGGCGGTCTCGGGGACGAGGGCGTTGAGCTTCTCGATGGAGATGACGTGATGGGCGCCGGCGTCCTCGTAGTCGCGGTGGACTTCGAGGCCCAACCGCCGCTCCAGGTGGTCGACGATGTGCTCCACGGGGACGGCCGCCCCGGAGGCGACGTTGACGGTCTCTCCGTGCAGGTCCTGTGACAGCAGCCGGTCGATGACGGCGATGACGTCGGCCACGTCGATCAGGTCCCGGGCGGCCTCGCGCTGGATGCGTACGCTGCCCGCGCGCATCTGCCGCACCAGCGCGGGGATCAGCTGGTGGGGCGGCTGTCCGGGGCCGACGAGGTGGCCCAGGCGCAGGATGAGGTGGTCGGCGCCGCTCGCGCGCAGCCGCTGTTCCAGGGCGAGCTTGTGCGCGCCGTAGGGCGTGGCGGGCGTGATCGGGCTGTCCTCCCGGCCGGGGCCGTCGACGGCCCCGTACATGCCGGTGGCGGCGGTGGAGAAGAACAGCAGGCGTCGCCCGGTGGCGACGCAGCGGGCGGCCACCTCCTCCAGCAGGTCCGCTTCGCGCGCGAAGTCGGCGTCCGAGGTGCCGGCGGCCCAGGAGACGCCCGCCGCCAGGGCGACCGTCTCGGGGTGTCGGTCCGCGATGGGGCGCAGGTTCACCGCGAGGAAGCCGCGGCCGACGATCTCCATGCTCATCCGCGGGCCTCCACGAACTCCTTGACGGAGGAGATGATGTAGTCGAGCATCTCGTCGGTCAGGCCGGGGTACACGCCCACCCAGAAGGTGTGCTCGGTGATGATGTCGCTGTTGGCGAGGTCGCCGACGACGCGGTGGGGCTGGTTGATGTAGGCGGGATGGCGGGTGAGGTTGCCCGCGAAGAGCCGCCGGGTGCCGATCTTGCGTCCCTCCAGGAAGTCGACCAGCTCGGCCCGCTTGAAGGGGGCGTCCGGGGAGACGGTGAGGACGAAGCCGAACCAGCTGGGGTCGCTGCGCGGGGTCGCCTCGGGCAGCAGCAGGTGCGGGACGCCGTCGAGGCCGTCGCGCAGACGCTTCCAGTTGCGCTTGCGGGCGTCCACGAAGCCGTCGAGCTTGGCCAGCTGGGTGAGGCCGAGTGCGGCCTGGAGGTCGGTCGCCTTCAGGTTGTAGCCGACGTGCGAGAAGATGTACTTGTGGTCGTACCCGTCCGGCAGGGTGCCCATCTGGTAGGCGAAGCGCTTGAGGCACTTGTTGCTCTCGCCCGGCTCGCACCAGCAGTCCCGGCCCCAGTCCCGCAGGGACTCCACGATCCGGGCCAGGGCGAGGTTCGCCGTCAGGACACAGCCGCCCTCGCCCATCGTGAGGTGGTGCGCGGGGTAGAAGCTGACGGTGGTCATGTCGCCGAAGGTGCCGGTCAGCTTGCCGTCGTAGGTGGAGCCGACGGCGTCGCAGTTGTCCTCGATGAGGAAGAGGTCGTGTTCCTCGGCCAGTTGGGCGATCTCCGCGACCTCGAACGGGTTGCCGAGGGCGTGCGCGATGATGATCGCCCGTGTCTTGGGGCCGATGGCCTGCGCCACGCGGGCGGCGGTGGTGTTGTAGGTGCCGAGTTCGACGTCGACGAAGACGGGGATGAGCCCGTTCTGCAGGATCGGGTTGACCGTGGTGGGGAAGCCCGCGGCGACGGTGATCACCTCGTCGCCGGGCCGCAGCCGGCGGTCCTCCAGGAGGTGCGAGGTCAGGGCCGTGGTCGCCAGCAGGTTCGCCGAGGATCCGGAGTTGGTCAGGTGGGCCTTGCGCAGCTTCATCTTCCGCGCGAAGGACGATTCGAACTTGCGGGAGCTGCGCCCCGCGGCGATGCGCATCTCCAGGGCGGCCTCCACGAGGGCGACGCGGTCGTCTTCGTCGAGTACGGCTCCCGAGGGCCAGATCTCGGTGGTTCCGGGGACGAACGAGCCGTCTCCCCGCGTGTCCTGGTGGTATTTGCGGACCTCGTCCAGCACGAGTTCCTTGTGCACGCTCATGTCTTCATTCCTCCGTCATGGGTGGGGTCCGTGACGGCCGGCGGGACGCGGTGGCGGCGTCCCGCCGGCCGTCAGGGGCGGGCGGGTGTCATCCGCGTGTGTCCACGCCGTGCTTGACGCCCTTCCACCAGGCGGGGTTGTCGTTGTACCAGGTCACGGTCTCGGCGAGGCCCTGCTCGAAGGTGATGCGGGGGGCGTAGCCCAGCTCCTCGCGGATCTTCGTCTCGTCGAGGGAGTAGCGCAGGTCGTGGGCCTTTCGGTCGGCGACCGGGCGTACCTTGGACCAGTCGTTGCCGGTCAGTTCGAGCAGTCGTTCGGTGATGGCGCGGTTGGTCTGCTCGTTGCCGCCGCCGATGTTGTAGATCTCGCCGGCGCGGCCCTGGTTGAGGACGAGGTTGATCGCCCGGCAGTGGTCGTCGACGTGCAGCCACTCGCGGATGTTGCCGCCGTCGCCGTAGAGCGGCACCTGCTCGCCTTCGAGGAGGTTGGTGACGAACAGCGGGATGAGCTTCTCGGGGTGCTGGTAGGGCCCGTAGTTGTTGGAGCACCGCGTGATGGACAGGTTCAGTCCGTGGGTGCGCCAGTAGGACCGGGCCAGGAGGTCCGAGGAGGCCTTGGAGGCGGAGTACGGGGAGTTCGGCGCGAGCGGCCACTCCTCCGTCCAGGAGCCCTCGTCGATGGATCCGTAGACCTCGTCGGTGGAGACGTGCACGACGCGCGGTACGCCGGTGGCCAGTACGGCGTCCAGGAGCCGCTGGGTGCCGGTCACGTTGGTGCGGACGAACTCCTCGGCGGACTCCAGGGAGCGGTCCACGTGGGACTCCGCCGCGAAGTGGACGACGGCGTCGTGGCCCGGGAGCAGGCTCAGCAGCAGCTCGCTGTCGCAGATGTCGCCGTGGACGAAGGTCAGGCGCGGGTCCCGGTCGGGGAGGTTGTCGCGGTTGCCGGCGTACGTGAGCTTGTCGAGCACGGTGACGTGCGCGCCCGCCCATTCCTCGTACCCGTCCGCGAGGAGGGTGCGCACGAAGTGCGAGCCGATGAAGCCGGCGCCTCCGGTGATCAGGATCTTCTTCATGCCGCTACCTCGACTCGGGTGTGGTCACCGACGACGAGCCGGTGGTGGTGGGTGTTGTGGTCGGCGGGGCCGACGGACGCGGAGCGGCCGATGAGGGAGCTGCGCAGCCCGCGGACTTGGGAGACGGTGGCCCCGTCGAGGGCGATGGAGTACTCGATGTGGGTGTCGGTGAGCTCGCAGTCCCTGCCGATGGAGGTGTGCGGACCGATATGGCTGTTGCGGACCACGGTTCCGGCGCCGATGATGGCCGGTCCCTCGATGCGGGAGTTGATGACGCGGGCGCCCGGCTCGACGACGACCTGGCCGACGAGGGTGCTGGCGGCGTCGACCTCGCCCGCGTTGGAGGACGACACGTCGTCGAGGAGCTTGCGGTTGCACTCCAGGACGTCCTCGACGCGGCCGGTGTCCTTCCAGTAGCCGTCGTACTCGCTGGCCTTGACCTCCGCGCCGTGGCTGACGAGCCACTGGATCGCGTCCGTGATCTCCAACTCGCCGCGGGGGCTCGGCTCGATCGCGTCGACGGCCTCGTGGATGGCGGGGGTGAAGAAGTAGACGCCGATCAGGGCGAGGTCGCTGCGCGGGTGCTGCGGCTTCTCCACCAGCCGCTCGACGCGGCCGTTCTCGTCGAGCTCCGCGACGCCGAAGGCGCGCGGGTCGGAGACCTTGTGGACCACCACCTGGGCGGCGGGGCGCTCGGCGCGGAACTGTTCGGCGATCCGCTCGACCCCCTCGGGGAGCATGTTGTCGCCGAGGTACATCACGAAGTCGTCGTCGCCGAGGAAGGGGCGGGCGAGGGACACGCACTGGGCGAGGCCGCGGGGGAGGTCCTGGGGAATGTACGTGATCCGCACGCCGAGGTCGGCGCCGTCTCCGAGCACCGACTGGATCTGGGGACCGCGGTCCCCGACGATGATGCCGACCTCGGTGATGCCGAGGTCCTTGATGTTTTCCAGTACGTGCTGAAGTACCGGCTTGTTGGCGATCGGAATGAGCTGCTTGGGCATGGAATAGCTGAAGGGGCGCAGGCGGGTGCCGGACCCGCCCGACAGGACCAGAGCCTTCATGTTCTTTCCTTTGCTCATGAGGATGAGGGTGTGGTGCGGCCGGCCGCCGGCGGAAAGGCGCTCGACGTGAAGCGGCGGGCATGAAATCAGCGCGGTGGACAGCGCGGTGAACAGCGCGATGAACCGGCACCGCGAATCGGCGCCGCGAATCGGCGCGCGTGAGAATGCGCGGTGAAACAGCGCGGTGAAACGGCGGGGGTGGATTCAGCTTCTTCGGTGTCCCTGTCGCACGGCAAGGGAATTGACCGAAGGCTGACAATGGTCTGGCAGACACCTTTCCCTGCGCTCGCCCGGCGCTGAAGCGGGCGGCCCGCGCGCTGTGTTCAGGCGCTGTAGGGGACCCGGGCGCGTGCCCGGCGCAGCGCGTCGCCCCACCAGCCGAGCTGGTCGAGCAGCACCTTGGCCGCCGCCTGCGTGGCGTCGTCCTTGGGGGCGCCGGTCTCGTCGAACTTGTCCCAGACCATGTGCAGGCTGACGACGTCGCGGACCGTGACGGCGTGCAGTTCGGCGAAGACCGTCCGCAGGTGCTCGACGGCCCGCAGGCCACCCGACAGGCCCCCGTAGGAGACGAAGCCGACCGGCTTGGCCTGCCACTGCGTGTAGTGCCAGTCGATCAGGTTCTTGAGGGAGGCGGGGTAGCTGTGGTTGTACTCCGGGGTCACGACGACGAAGGCGTCCGCCTGCGCCAGTCGGGGCGAGACCTTGGCGAGTTCGGCGGCCACCTCGGGGGACGGGTCGCGGGAGAGCACGATGGGCAGGTCGTGGTCCGCGAGGTCGATGACGTCCACCGCCAGGTCCTGGCGCCGCGCGGCCTCGGTGGCGATCCACGTGCCGACGACGTGGCCGAAGCGGGCCTCGCGGTTGCTTCCGATGATCACCGCGAGACGGAGGGGCTCATTCGGCTCATTCGACATCGGTGGGGGTGTCCTTTCGATCAGGGGTTGGGGAAGGGATACGGCGTGCCAGGAGGGCGAGCGCACGGCCGAGGAAGGGTGCGGCGGCGCCGGGTGGCACGGCGGTACGGCTACGCGCCGGCGCGGGTTCCTCGGGCGCGCGCCCGTCGGGGGCGCGCCGGGGAGCCGGTCGCCCGAACCAGCGGCGCAGCGCGTCGGACAGCGCGGGATCGGCGTCGGAGCCGGTCCAGGCGATGTGCCCGTCCGGGCGGACCAGGGCGGCGCCGGCCCCCTCCAACGGGTCCCCGCCCGCGGACGCGGTGGCGTGGACCACGCCGACGTGGGGCGACCAGTCCCGTGCCAGGGCGGCCAGTCGCCGCCCGCCGGCGGCGTCCCCCGTCAGGTCGAGCAGGACGCCCCGCCCGGTCCGCAGCAGGGCGGACGTCGTCGTGGGTCCCCGGTCGGTGTCCAGGTCGGCGATGGGCAGGCGGGCGCCCGCCGACGGGTGGTCGTCCGCGGTCGTGGCGTGGCGGACGTCGAGCGCCGAGATCATCTTGGCCAGGTGGGCCCGCGCGTGCGGGATCCGCAGGAGCTCGCCGAAGACCTCGCGGACCGCTTCGGTCTCGGGGCCGCCGAGCAGCAGCAGGGCCTGCGCCCTGATGTTGCCCAGTACCCGTTGCCCGACGGCGTGCCGTTCGTCGTGGTAGGTGTCGAGGAGGTCGTGGGGGACCCGGCCCGCGATGTGCGCCGCCAGCTTCCAGCCGAGGTTGACCGCGTCCTGGAGCCCGAGGTTGAGGGCCTGTCCCCCGACGGGCATCTGGACGTGCGCCGCGTCCCCGGCCAGGAAGACCCGGCCCTGTCGGTAGCGCGTGACCTGCCGGGAGGTGTCGTCGAAGGCGTTGGCCCACAGGGGCGTGCCGGCGCTGATGTCCTCGCCCGTGACGCGCTGCCAGGTGGCGGCGATCTCGGCGAAGTCGGGGGCGCCGGCCCGTACGGGCACGGGTCGGCCGAACTCGTGGACCATCACCCGTGTCACCCCGTCGGGGCGGCGGGCGGCGACGGCCAGACCGCGTTCCAGGCGCTGGAAGCGCCGGTCGGGGACGTCGATGCCGGCGACGTCGGCACGCAGCAGTTCCCGGGAGGCGTCGGTGCCGTGGAAGGCGAAGCCTCCCAGGCGCCGCACCGCGCTGTCCTCGCCGTCGCAGCCGACGACGCACAGTGCCCGGTAGCGGACGGGGCCGTCCGGCCCGACGGCGTCGACCTCGACGCCGTCGGGGTGCTCGGTGAGTGCGACGACCTCGTGTCCGCGTCGGACGACGGCCCCCAGGCCGGTCGCCCAGGTGCCGAGGAGCGCCTCCGTGCGGGCCTGCAGGACCTTCCACTGGCCCGGATACGGTCCGGGCAGGGCGAGGCCGAGCGGGACACCGCCGAAGTGCCCCATGAGGTCGTTCGGTACGGGTCCCAGCGCGTCGAGCAGGCCTCGGCTGTCGAGGATCTCCATGGTCCGGGCGTGCAGGGTCGAGGCCCGGGACTCCGTGGTGGGGGCGGTCAGCCGGTCCAGGACGACCACGTCCGCACCGCCCAGCCGGAGCTCGCCCGCCAGCATCAGGCCGACGGGCCCGGCCCCGACCACGACCACCTGGGTCTGCCTGAGGTCGGGGGTCACGGTCAGCGCCGCTGCTCGGCGTAGGCCTTGGCGTAGCCGAGCGTGGCCCGGCTGTTGGTGCTCAGCGCCGTGCGGACGTACTCCGTCGCCTCGGCGACGCCGGCTTCCGGGCCGAGGACGCGGGTGATGTTCTCGGTGTTCAGCACGACGGTGTGCTGCGAGGAGGCGGTGACGCCGTCCTCGGTGTCCGTGAACGTCCAGTAGCCGGTGTGCAGGGTCATCAGCGCGGGGAGGGTGACCTGCTTGTAGGCGATCTTGTGGTGCGGGAAGCAGACCCGGTACGACTTGGTGGTGTGGGTCGAGCCGTCCTTGGCGCGGGTGTCCATCTCCAGGATCTGCAGGCCGGGCGAGACCTCGTCCAGACGGACGGTGGCGACGTGGGGCAGGCGCTCCTGCCACCGGTCGGCCTCGTTGACGAAGTCGTAGAGGTCCTTGGCGGAGCCCTCGACGTGGACGGTGTCCTCGAAGGAGAACGTGACCTCGGCGGTGGCGTGCGCCAGTTCCAGGTTGGCCTTCAGGGCGGCGAGTTCCGAGCGCGAGTTCCGGTCGACCGCCTCGTCGATCCACTTCAGGTCGTCGGGGTCGTCGGCGATCGCCGCGTAGTCGTGCAGCAGACGGATCCGCGACACGTCGTCGGCGATCGGCTCGATGATCCAGGCACCGCCCATGGAGGCGACCGGCGGCGCGGAGACCTCCTGGCGGAAGGTGATGCGCAGGGCCTCGGGGTCGAGGGTGCGCAGCGAGGTCCAGTTCTTGACCTCGCCGTTGGCGGTCGCCCAGATCCGGATCCGCTCGTCGTTCTCACCGCGGTCGAGGTGGTCGACGTACACGGTCGGCGGGAAGATCCGCGGCCAGTTCTCCACCTCGGCGATCAGGCGGTAGACCTCGGCGGCGGGGGCCCGCACGGTGATCTCGTGCTCAACCTTCTTGGTCATCGGTGCTGTGTTCCTTGTTCGTCGTCGCTGATCAGAAGTTGCCGAGGCCGCCGCAGACGTTCAGGGCCTGCGCGGTGATGGAGGCGGCCGTGTCGGAGACGAGGTAGCCGACGAGGCCGGCGACCTCCTCGGGCGTGGAGTAGCGGCCGAGCGGGATCTTCGACTGGAAGCGGGCGAGGATCGCCTCCTCGGTGGAGTCGTAGGCGGCGGCGTATCCCTGGCGCACCCGCTGGGCCATCGGCGTCTCGACGTACCCGGGGCAGACGGCGTTGACGGTGATGCCGGTGGGGGCGAGTTCGTTGCCGAGGGCCTTGGTGAAGCCGACGACGCCGTGCTTGGACGCCGAGTAGGGGGCGCCGAGGACCACGCCCTGCTTGCCGGCGGTGGAGGCGATGTTGACGATGCGGCCGCTCGGCTTGTCGCGCATGCCTCCGGTGGTGAGGACTTCGCGGGTCAGGCGGAAGACGCTGTTGAGGTTGGTCTCGATGACGTCCGCCCACAGCTCGTCGGTGATGTCGGCCGTGACGCCGCCACCGCTGCGGCCCGCGTTGTTGACGAGCACGTCGACGGTGCCGAAGCGCTCGACGGCGGCCTGGACGAAGGCGCGGGCGTCGTCGGTGGAGCGGACGTCCAGGGTCGTGCCGTCGACGTCCAGTCCTTCGGCGCGCAGCTTTTCGACGGTGTCGGCGACGTTGTCGGCGCTGCGCGCGCCGATGAAGACGCGGTGGCCCTGGTTGGCCAGCAGTCGTGCGACGGCGAGGCCGATACCGCTGGTGGCGCCGGTGACGAGGGCGACGGGCTGGTCCTGCTGGGTCATGGGTCGATCGCTCCAGGGAAGAGGTGGTCGCGGCGGCGCCGGGCCGATCGGTCACGGCGCCGCGTAGGGGGGGTGCCCCGCCGGCCCGGAGGGTTCCGCGTACCGCCCGTGAAGGGGGCGCGCGGCGGGCCGGGCGGGGCGTATCGGGGTGTGGCTCGGGTCGGGCGGCGGCCGGGAGCCGTCAGGCCGGGAGGGACTGCGGGAGCAGCCGGTTGACGGCGACCAGCAGGGAGCGCGGGGTGAGGTTGTCGGCGAAGATGTCGTCGTCGAGGGAGATGCCGTACTCGCGCTCGATGCGGCTTCCGGTCTCCAGCAGGGCGAGCGACTCGTAGCCGAGGTTCTCGAACTCGGTGTCGAGGATGTCGCCGTCGAGGTCGACGCCCTCGTCGGCGCCGGCGCCCTCCAGCAGGATGCGCTTGAGGTCGGTCAGGGTGAATTCCTGGGACATGTCCGTTCCTTCGAAAGAGTCTGGGCAGGGGTGAGGTGGGGGATCCGGTGGGGCGGGGCCCTACGGGGTGCCGCGGACGACGAGGGCGGAGTTGAAACCGCCGATGCCGCGCGCGAGGACCAGGGCGGCACGTACGGAGGCCGTACGCGGATATCCGACGACCAGGTCGATGTCGTACTCCGGGGCGAGGGTGACGTTGGTCGTGGGGGGGATCAGGCCCTCGCGCATGGAGAGCACGGCGGCCACGACGTCCACGGACGACGCCCCGGCGTGAAGCCGGCCCGTCATGGTCTTGGGTGCGGTGACGGGGACCGCGTAGGGGCCGAACACGGCGCTGATCGCGGCGGCCTCATCCCGGTCGAGCTCGGGCACGCCGACGGCGTCGGCGAACACCACGTCGATGTCGCCGGGGCCCAGGCCCGCGTCGGCCAGGGCCAGTTCGATCGCCCGGCGCAGCCCGGACTCCCGGCCGGAGCCCGGCTTGGGGTCGAAGGTCGAGCCGTATCCGGCGATCTCCCCGTAGACGTTGCGCGCGCCGCGCGCACGGGCGGCTTCGGCGTCCTCCAGGATCAGGAGCGCGCCGCCCTCGCCCGCGACGTAGCCGCGGGCGGCGGAGTCGAAGGGCAGGTAGGCCCGGTCGGGGTCGTCGCTGGTGCTCATGTGGCCGTTGGTCTGCTGGGCCACCCAGCCCCACGGGCAAATGGAGGCGTCGAAGCCGCCCGAGCAGATCAGCTTGCTTCCCTTGCGGATCTGTCGCCGGGCCTGGGCTATCGCGTCGAGGCCGCCCGCCTGGTCGCTGACGACGACGCCGCTGTGGCCCCGTATCCCGTTGCGGATCGATATCTGGCCGCTGTTGACCGCGTAGAACCAGGCGAACGACTGGTACGCGCTCACGTACTGGCTGCCCTGGCTCCACAGCCGCTTCAGCTCGTTCTGGCCGAACTCGAAGCCGCCGGCGCTGCTGGCGGTGACGACGCCCATGTCGAACTCGTCGACGTCGCCCGGCTTGACCCCGGCGTCCTCGAAGGCCGCGTCGGTGGCCACCAGGGCCAGCTGCGTCATCCGGTCGGTCTGCTTGATCAGCCGGCCGGGAAGGTGGTCCGGGGCGCTGAAGTCGGCGATCTCGCCCGCCAGTTTGGCGTCGTAGCCGGTGGCGTCGAACCGGCTGACGGGGCCGATCGCGTTCTTCCCGATCCGGGTGGCGGACCAGTAGTCCTCCACGCCGAAGCCGCTGGGGGTGGCGATGCCGATGCCGGTGATCACCGTGCTGCGGGGATGGATGCTCATGCGGTGTTCCTCTCCGGTCGGGCCAGCACCATCGCGCTCTGGAACCCGCCGAAGCCGCTGCCGACCGTCAGGACCGTGTCGGTGGTGTGCTCACGGGCGGTGAGCGGGACGTAGTCGAGGTCGCACTCGGGGTCGGGGGTGTGGAGGTTCGCGGTCGGCGGGACCACGTGGTTCTCCATGGCGAGTACGGACGCGGCGATCTCGATGGATCCGATGGCGCCGAGGGAGTGCCCCACCATCGACTTGATGGAGCTGACGGGCGTGCGATAGGCGTGCTCGCCGAGGCTGAGCTTGAAGGCCGCCGTCTCGTGGCGGTCGTTCTGCTTGGTGCCCGAGCCGTGGGCGTTGATGTAGTCGACGGCCTCGGGGTTCAGCCGTGCCTCGCCCAGCGCGACCCGGATGGCCTCGGCCATCTCGCGGCCGTCGGGCCGCAGGCCGGTCATGTGGAAGGCGTTGGCCCGCGAGGCGTAGCCCGCGACCTCGGCGTAGATGTGGGCGCCCCGGCGCCGGGCCATCTCCAGCTCTTCGAGGACGAACACGGCCGCGCCCTCGCCCAGGACGAACCCGTTGCGGGTGCCGTCGAAGGGCCGGGAGGCGTGCTCCGCGTCGTCGTTGCGGGGGGTGGTCGCCTTGATCGCGTCGAAGCACGCCATGGTGATCGGCGAGATCGGGGCGTCCGTGGCTCCGGCGATCATGACGTCGGCGCTGCCCTCACGGATCAGCTCGACGGCATGGCCGACGGAGTCGATACCGGAGGTGCAGCCGGTGGAGACGACGGTGGCCGGCCCTTCCGCACCGACCGCCCAGGCCACCTCGGCCGAGAAGGAACTGGGCACGAAGTAGCCGTAGAGGTGCTGGGGGGCGTAGCGGTGGTCGACCAGGTCCAGCCGGCCCCCGTCGCTGACCACGCGGTACTCGGTGTCGAGTCCGGTGGTCGCTCCGACGGCGCTGCCGACGGTGACGCCCGTACGGTGCGGGTCGAAGCCGGCGAGGTCCAGGCCGCTGTCGGCCAGTGCCTCCCGGGCGGCGACGACGCCGAACTGGGCCGCCCGGTCCATCCGGCGGATCTCCTGCGGCGTCAGCCCGTACAACTCCGGGTCGAAGTCGGCCTCCGCCGCCACCTGGGAGCGGAACGAGGACGGGTCGAAGAAGCTGATCCGGCGGGTGGCCGTACGCCCTTCGCTGAGCAGGCTCCAGAAGTTCTTGGTGCCGAGGCCGCCCGGCGCCAGGACGCCGACCCCGGTGATGACTACGCGACGGCTCACAGGACGTGGCCTCCCTTCGTGTGGTGGACCGGCCGAGTCACCGGGCGGCCGACCAGTCGTAGAAGCGGGTCGCCATCGCGTCCTTGGGGGAACGCCAGGTCTGGGGGTCGTAGGGCTGGATGAACGGCTTGAGGTCCTCGCTGATCCCGACGAAGCGGGGGTCGGTCTTGGCCTCCTCGATCAGTTCGCCGCCGTTGTCCGCGTCGAAGTCCTGCAGGTGGAAGTACAGGCCCTTGTAGGCGAACAACTGCCGGCGGCGGGTCCCCATGCGGTGGGGCATGTCCGTCCGGTCGAACTCGGCGAACAGGTCGGCCACCTCGACGCTGGACTTCAGGTCCATACGCGCCACGATGAGGGTGCTGTGCATGTCATCTCTCCTTCGTATTACTCGTCCGGGGTCGGGGTGGCCGGCGCTCAGCGGGCGGGGCCGAACCAGCGCTCCAGCGCCATCGGCAGGTCGCCGTGGCTTCCCGGGGCGGCCCAGGCCACGTGGCCGTCGGGGCGGAGCAGGACGGCCGTGGTGCCCGCGAGCGGGCTGTCGGCGCGGAGGCCGTGGGGCTCCGCCGTCACGATGTCGACCCGGTCGGTCCAGCCGGCGGCCCGGCGTCGCAGGACCTCGTTGTCGGTCAGGTCGAGCAGGACGCCGCGGCCTGCGTGGAGCAGGTCGGGAACCGACGCCTTGAAGTCCGCGCCGGCCAGCTCCAGGTGGGGCATGCGGCGCCCGAGGAGCGGGTGCCGGCCGCCGTCCAGCTCGTAGCGGATCTCCAGGCCGCTGACCATTCCGGCGAGGTGCCTGCTGACGTCCTCGTACCGGATGAGTTCGGTCAGTACGTCGCGCAGGGGCTGGACCTCGGAGCCGGAGAGGAGCAGCAGGCCCTGCGCCCGGGTGTTCATCAGCAGCCGCCGGCCGACGGGGTGGCGTTCCTCGTGATAGGTGTCCAGCAGCGCTTCGGGAGCCTTGCCCCGTACCACCGACGCCAGCTTCCAGCCCAGGTTGACGGCGTCCTGGACGCTGGTGTTCATCCCCTGGCCGCCCGCGGGCAGGTGGATGTGCGCGGCGTCGCCGGCCAGCAGTACCCGGCCGCGCCGGTACTCGCTGATCTGCCGCGTGGCGTTCCCGAAGGCGGTGACCCAGATGGGCTCCCCCGCCGAGATGTCCTGGCCGGTGACCCGCTTCCATCCCGCCACGACCTCGTCGTAACCGGGGGCGGTGGTCCGACGCTTGGGCGGGTTGCCGCGTTCGCACAGGACCAGCCGGGTGACGCCGTCGGGCAGCGGGCCGACCATGACCATGCCGCCCGAGTACGTCGAGCCGGTCATGGCGGGGTCCAGGTCGAGCCCCTTGACGTCCGCGATGAACATCTCCAGGGTCGCCGCGGTCCCGGGGAAGTCGAAGCCCGCGGCCTTGCGGATCGTGCTGCGACCGCCGTCACAGCCGACGAGGTAGGGGGCGCGCAGCGTCTGGACGCCGTTCGGCCCCTTGACCTCGACCGCCACGGCGTCCGGGCCGTCGAGGACCTTGACGACCTCGTGGCCCCGCCGCAGGTCGGCGCCCAGTTCCAGCGCCCAGGCCTCCAGGACCTCCTCGGTCTTCGACTGCGGGACGGTCTTGGCCGCCTGGTGCGCGCCGTCCAGGACGCCGAAGTCGACGGGGAGCCCACCGAAGTGGCCGACGGGGCTGGTCTCCACGTCGCCGAACCGCGGCAACAGGCCGCGCTGGTCGAACACCTCCATCGTGCGGGCCGTGAAACCCAGTCCACGCGACTCGCCGGTGCGCTCCGCGAGCCGTTCGAGCACGATGGTCTTGACGCCGGCCAGCCGTAGCTCGCCGGCCAGCATCAGGCCGGCCGGGCCGGCTCCCACGACTATGACTTCAGCATCCATCTGCGTCTCCAAAGGGATTCGTCGGAAGGTGTCCCGTTCGGCATGCGGCCGGACCGAAAGGCCCGGTCCGGTCCACACGACACAGATCCATACAGAACAGGAATCAAGGGGAACCGAATAGGGGGAAAATTCGGCGAGTTCCTTGAAAACACTCGAACGGGAGAAACAGCGTGACCTGGGCCGTCACTTCTCCGGAATTAGTCACAAGGTTCTTCCACCCGGGTCCGGGAGTCAACGGCGCCTGCTTCAGGTGTGCGCGAAGCATTGTCACGGCATCGAAAAGCCGGGTTCGAATTCCAGGAAACCGTCAGGGCCACCACAGGAAAGGTGTGTCGCGGCGCCGTACCGGCGAACGCCGAAGGCCCCGTCCGGGTGTCCGGGCGGGGCCTTCGCCGTATGGCTGACGCGGGGTCAGTCCTTGATCTCGCAGATGGTGGCGCCGGAGGTGAGGGAGGCGCCGACCTCGGCGTTCAGGCCGACGATGGTGCCGGAGCGGTGCGCGTTGAGCGGCTGCTCCATCTTCATGGCCTCCAGGACGACGACGAGGTCGCCCTCGTTGACCTGCTGGCCCTCCTCGACGGCGACCTTGACGATGGTTCCCTGCATCGGGGACGCCAGGGTGTCGCCGGACGCGGCCGGTCCGGACTTCTTGGCGGCGCGACGCTTGGGCTTGGCACCGCCGGCGGCGGCCGTACGGGCCAGGGTCATGCCCAGCGAGGAGGGCAGGGAGACCTCCAGGCGCTTGCCGCCCACCTCGACCACGACGGTCTCGCGACCCGGCTCGTCCTCGGTGTCCTCGGCCGCCGGAGCGACGAACGCGGGGATGTCGTTGACGAATTCGGTCTCGATCCAGCGGGTGTGGACGGTGAACGGGGTGCCGTCGGTGGGGGCGAAGGCGGGGTCGGTGACCACGGCGCGGTGGAAGGGGATGGCGGTGGCCATGCCCTCGACGCGGAACTCCTCCAGGGCGCGGGAGGCGCGCTGGAGGGCCTGTTCGCGGGTGGCGCCGGTGACGATGAGCTTGGCGAGGAGGGAGTCCCAGGCGGGGCCGATCACGCTGCCGGATTCGACGCCGGCGTCGAGGCGGACGCCGGGGCCGCTCGGGGGTTGGAAGGTGGTGACGGTGCCGGGGGCGGGCAGGAAGCCGCGGCCGGGGTCTTCGCCGTTGATGCGGAACTCGATGGAGTGGCCGCGCAGGGCGGGGTCGTCGTAGCCGAGTGCCTCGCCGTCGGCGATGCGGAACATCTCGCGGACGAGGTCGATGCCGGAGACCTCTTCGGTGACGGGGTGTTCGACCTGGAGGCGGGTGTTGACCTCCAGGAAGGAGATCAGACCGTCCGCGGAGACCAGGAACTCGACCGTGCCGGCGCCGACGTAGCCGGCCTCCTTCAGGATCGCCTTGGAGGCGGCGTACAGCTCGGCGTTCTGGGCTTCCGTCAGGAACGGCGCCGGGGCTTCCTCGACGAGCTTCTGATGGCGGCGCTGGAGGGAGCAGTCGCGGGTGGAGACGACGACGACGTTGCCGTGGGAGTCGGCGAGGCACTGGGTTTCGACGTGGCGGGGCTTGTCGAGGTACTGCTCGACGAAGCATTCGCCCCGGCCGAAGGCGGCGACGGCCTCGCGGACGGCGGAGTCGTAGAGCTCGGGGACCTCTTCGAGGGTGCGGGCGACCTTCAGGCCGCGGCCGCCGCCGCCGAAGGCGGCCTTGATGGCGATGGGCAGGCCGTGCTCGCGGGCGAAGGCGACGACCTCGTCGGCTCCGGAGACGGGGTCGGGAGTGCCGGCGACGAGGGGGGCGCCGGCGCGCAGGGCGATGTGGCGGGCGGCGACCTTGTCGCCGAGGTCGCGGATGGCCTGGGGCGGGGGGCCGATCCAGGTCAGTCCGGCGTCGATGACGGCCTGGGCGAAGTCGGCGTTCTCCGAGAGGAAGCCGTATCCGGGGTGGATGGCGTCCGCGCCGGAGTCGGCGGCGGCCTGCAGGACCTTGGAGATGTCGAGGTAGCTGGCCGCCGGGGTGTCACCGCCCAACGCGAAAGCTTCGTCTGCCGCGCGGACGTGCAGGGCGTCCCGGTCCGGATCGGCGTAGACGGCTACGCTCGCGATCCCGGCATCCCGGCAGGCCCGAGCAACGCGGACAGCGATCTCGCCGCGGTTCGCAATGAGCACCTTACGCACGACATCCACTCCTGACTCTGTACCGGATCACCAGCCTGCGGTGTGGGTCTCGCGTGCCTCAAGACCGGACGTTGCAGGAGTCGGTCCGAATCGGCGGGCGCGCTACAGGAGTTTCGGGTGAGTGGCAGGGAAAGGTCAGAACATCGTCAAGCCGGGTCGCCGAGACCGAGTTCGGCGGTGAAGACGGTCTGCCGGCCTTGCGTGCCGTGCACCCGCACACGGGTGATGCCAGTGGCTTCGGCCGTCTCGGGAAACGCTTCGATCCAGCACGGTGCGTCGAATTCGGCGTAGCGCGTGAAGCGGCCCCTCAGGGCGAGCAGCAGGGCCTTCGGCCTGTTGGTCACCGCGCGGGCGGCCTGACGGGCGGCTTCGAGGAGCACCATGCCGGGGACGTGGTCCACGGGGTGGTCGAAGTAGTTGGGGTGTCCGGTGTCCACCCGCAGTTCCCAGAGGTTCCCGGTGCGCGATCCGACCGGCGGGTGGGCGAGGAGGACGTTGCGGTCGCCGGTGTGCCCCACGGTGGCGGGAGCGAGTGCGGGGGCCGTCGTGCGTACGGCGGCGGTGGGACGGCCGGCCCGCAGTCGGCGGTGCACCTCGGGCCCGATGCAGCGGAAGGAGGCGCTCGCGGTGGCCATCGCTCGGCCGTCGCGCAGCACCGTGACGTCGTAGCGCGCACCGGTGAGCGCCGCGCGCCGGCGGGAGGTCTCGGCGCACACCATGCGCAGCTCGACCTCCACCGGGACGGCGGCCGGAGCGAAGAGCGTGGGGTCCGCGTCGACCGACATGTCCCAGAGCAGGAACTGGTGGCCGAACGGCACCCCGAACTCCGCGTGGGACAGGAGCGTGCCCGCCTGGCGGACGGACTCGATCAGCAGCATGGAATCGAGGGAACCGCCGTTCGGTACGAACACCGTGTGGGTGCGCGGCCATTGGGCCCGGACCACGAATTCGGCCCCGTCCGTCGCGCCGCCCGTGACCTCGGCCGCCGGTTTCCACCCCGTCAGGAACACCTCGGACACGGCGACCCGGTGGACGTACTCGCGAGGGACCATGACGGTGGGGCGGGTGGTGGCGCGGTTCTCGTCGGACGACGGTGCGACATATGGCATGGCTACGGTTCCCCTGTCGGTTTCCGGGCAGGGGGGAGCGGCCGCACGCCGACAAGCACCCCCCGTGGTCGACGATCTGCGGACAAAGATACAGACAGGTCAGTTCGTTTAAGCAAGACAAAACTTGTTGCCACTTCACGTACCCGGTGAAGCAAATCAGGCAAAATCGATATTTGTTCACCCACGCATCCACCGCATCAAGAAAACATGCAGGCTGGCACGATTCCGCTGCGGGCGAGGCGGACGGATCACCTCCTGCTCGATACGCAAGTGACGCGGGACGCGTATGTCAAGACGCCACAAATACAAGGTTGTTGCAGGTCAGGGCCGTCTTTGTGAGGTCGATTCCGATCGGTCGACCGGTAACTTAACTGTGGTTGACAATCAGACAGGTCTGTTTGATAAGTTCCCTCCCATGATCGTCTAGCGGTTGGGGCGCGACCTGGCCGCACTCAGGAGGGGCAGATGAACCGGCAGGCCATGGACCTGATGGAGCCGACATCGGGGCGCTACACGCCCCAACTCACGGCACCGGCTCAGCCCCGCAGAACGGTGGTGCGGTCAGGGGCCGGCCGGGAGGGGGCCCTGCGCGTTCTGATCGTCGAGAGCGACAGCCGGGCAGCCGATTCACTGCTCAAGGGCTTGGTGCGCCAGAACTACTCCGCGCACAGCGTGGACACCGGCGCACAGGCGCTGCGCTCCCATCACGACGCCGACCTCGTACTGCTCGATCTCGACCTGCCGGACCTGGACGGTCTGGAGGTGTGCAGGGGGATCCGGGCGGTCAGCGACACCCCGATCATCACCGTCACGGCACGCGGCTCGGAGCTCGACCGCGTCCTCGGGCTCCAGGCCGGATGCGACGACTACCTGGTCAAACCCTATGGGTTCAGGGAACTCCTGGCCCGGATGGATGCCGTGATGCGCCGGGTGCGCGTCCGGCCCGTCACCTCCCGGGTCATCAACCACGGCGCGCTCCGCATCGACGCGAGTGCCCGCATCGCCACGCTGGACGGGGCGCCGGTCGACCTGACCCGTAAGGAGTTCGACCTGCTGCACCTGTTGGCTTCCCAGCCCGAGACCGTCGTACCGCGCCGTCAGATCATGGCGCAGGTGTGGGACGACGCCTGGTCCCCGCAGGGCCGCACCGTCGACACGCACGTCAGCACCCTGCGCGGCAAGCTCGGCTCCAGCAAGTGGATCACCACGGTCCGCGGGGTCGGGTTCCGCCTCGGGCACGCCTAGACGGGTACCCGGCGCGCGACCAACGCCCCTTCCCTTCCGGAGCTCGGTACAGTACAGACAAGTCTGTTAAATTTTACTCTCACGATTCGGACAAGAGAGTTAAGGGTCTGCCATGGCTCAACAGGAGCGCGGGAAGCGTTCGAGACGGTCGATCCTGGAAGCCGCCGCCCAGGTGTTCGACGAGTGCGGGTACGAAGCGGCCAGCACCAACGAGATCCTTTCGCGCACGGGTCTGACCCGTGGCTCGCTGTACCACCACTTCCCGTCCAAGGAAGCGATCGCCATGGCGCTGGTCGAAGCCCATGGACAGGCCCTCCAGTTGCCGGACCGGCCCGTGAAGCTCCAGGCCGTCATCGACCTCACTCTGGGCTTCGCGCAGCAGCTCCAGCGCGACCCGGTTCTGCGCGCCAGCGCGCGCCTGGCCATAGAGCAGACGTCCCTCCCCTGTCCGCCGGAGACCGCCTACGAGCAGTCGATGACCGCAGCCGTCGAGCTGCTGCGCCAAGGCGTGGAGCAAGGGGAGATCCTCCCCGGGGTGGACATCGAGGAGGCGGCGGCAACCATCGTCGGTTCCTTCGCCGGCCTCCAGACCATGTCCAAGGCGTACACGGGTCGGGCGGACCTCCTCGAACGGCTCGCCGCGTTCTGGCGTTTCATGCTTCCCGGCCTGGCCACGCCGGGCGTGATCGGGCGGCTGCGTCTGGAGCTGCCGCCCGAGCTCGCGGAGGCCTGAGGCCACGGAGGCCTGGGCTCGCGAAGGGGTGAGACGGGCGCCGGGAAGGGATCCCGGCCGCCTCCGCCGGTCAGACCCGTTGCCGGTCCAGCGCCGCCGATTCGAAGAGGGGACGCATGGTCTCCCACAGCCGGGTCGAGGTCTTCCCCTCCCACCAGGCCGGGTCCGACCTGCCGAGGGACTCGATACCGGCGGCCACCACCACGGCCAGGTCGGCCAGGTTCGCCACGTCATCCGAGGAACGCGTCGTGTCCTGATGCGTAGCGACGACACGCCGGCGCACCATGGCCAGCAGTTCGTCACGCAGGCACGGCCGCCCGTCCGAACCGTCCGATGCCAGCTGCATGCCCGCGCGCACCACCTTCTCGTTGCCCATGGCGGCGCCCAGGGCGACGAGGAAACGCTTCGGTGCGTCCGGCTCGCCGCCGTCGAACGCCTCCTCCGTGAACGACCAGGCACGCGTACGGGCCTCGTCGTAGACGACGGCCGCCAAGGAAGCGGTCGAGGGGAAGTGGTGGTAGAGGGCCCCCCGGGTCACACCCGCCCGGTGACAGATGTTCACCAGCCCCGCGTCGGCGACCCGGCCGTCAGCGATCAGCTCCGCCGTCGCGCGGACCAGGGCCTGACGGGTCTGACTGGACCGTTGCTTCATGGGGTTGCACCCGCCATCTCTCTCTCAAAATGCCGACTCCCTGAACAACCCCCGTTGCACGCCGCGGTCGACGGCGCGATGTGAATCATACAAGCATGCCTGTTTCTCTCCACTCCCCAGGGTGGCCTTTCTCACTCCTACCGCACTCCTGGGATGCAATACAGGTACAAACACGGGTAGTTGACGCAGACCTCACCACCCGTTCACTCTTCGAGACGGGTTTTGAACCAGACCAATCAGTTTGGTAGGGCCTGGTACGTGTCTCGTACGGTGTGGCCGGGATCAGTGGGGGCCGGGAGTGGTTCCGCGTCCGCGCCGGAGGGAGACGACCAGGAGGGAGAAGAGGGTCGTCGCGATCAGGCTGCCGACGGCGAGCATCCCGACGCCGAGGACGAAGAGGCCGCTGCCGTCGTCCGACCAGTCGTAGAAGGCCGCCGCGGACAGCCCCAGGGGGACGCCGACGAAGGCGGCGGCGAGCCGGCGGCGGGAGGCGGCCCAGTACACCGGTGGGAGCAGGCTCAGGACGAGCCCGATCACCTGCCAGGCCTCGTAGGGGCCGGTCGAGGAGCCGTCGGGGTGTAGGTCGCGGTGCTGGTCCCAGCCCAGCCACGCGGCCCACAGGGCCATCGCCAGGGCGGCCAACGCCGCGGTCGTCAGCAGTTCGCGGCCGGGGTTCTGTGGTTCTTCGCGCATGGTTCCAGTGTTCGGGCCGGCTCGGGTGGGTGGCAGGGCGCGGATACTCACTTGCCCTGAGTAGGCATGGGACGGGTACCGAAGCGGTGGCGGTAGGCCAGGGGGGTGAGGCCGGTGGTGCGGCGTATCAGGGTGCGCAGGTTGGTGGCGGTGCCCAGGCCGGTGCGGCGGGCCACCACGTCGAAGCGTGACTCGCCGAGTTCGATCAGGCGGCAGGCCAGGGCGACGCGTTCGCCGGTGAGCCAGGCGAGCGGGGTCGTGCCGAGCTGGGCGCGGAAGCGGCGGTGCAGCGTCGCCGGGCTGACGGCGGCGCGGGCCGCGAGGTCGGGGACGGTGAGCGGGGAGTCCAGCCGTTCCTGGGCCCAGGCCAGGAGCGGGGCCAGGGATTCGTCCGGAAGGACGGGTACCGGTCGCTCCACGAACTGGCGCTGGCCGCCGTCGCGGTGGGCCGCGAAGACCAGCCGCCGGCTGACGGAGCCCGCGATCTGCGCGCCGTGGTCGCGGCGGACCAGGTGCAGCCCGAGGTCGAGGGCGGCCGCGCTGCCGGCGGCGGTGAGGATGTCGCCGTCGTCCACGAACAGCACGTCCGGTTCGAGTCGGACGGCGGGGAAGCGGGCCCGGAAGGAGTCGGCCCACTGCCAGTGCGCGGTGGCGCGGCGCCCGTCGAGGACGCCGGCCTCGGCGAGGGTGAAGGCGCCGCTGCAGAAGCCGACCAGGCGGGCGCCGCGCGCGTGGGCGCGCCGGACGGCTTCGAGGACGGCCGGGCGACGCGGCACGTCGGTGTCGGGGCGGTTGGGGACGATGAGGGTGTCCGCCGTGTCGGCCGCTTCCAGGCCGGCGACTCCCGTGAGCGTGAAGAACCCGTCGCGCATGACGGTTTGGGGCTCGGGCGAGCAGAGACGGAAGTCGTAGAGGTCGCGGCCGATCTCGGGTCGGCGCAGGCCGAAGACCTCGGTGGCGCAGCCCAGCTCGAAGGGGTTGGAGTTCTCGTCCACGATCACTACGACGCGGTGCACGGTGTTCTGGGCGGCGTTCGGCTGCGAGGATCGTTGCGGCATGTGCGATTCCTAGCACTCACGGCGGCGGCGCGCGAGGGCAAGGATGAGGTGCATGAGCAACGAACCCATCGCACTCGACACGGCCCTGGCCTCCTTCGACGCCCTGTGGAGCCCCCGCATCGTCACGCACGTCAACGACTACGACGTGCGCGTCGCCAAGGTCGCCGGCGAACACCTCTGGCACGCCCACGACGACACCGACGAGTTCTTCCTGGTGCTCGACGGCGAGCTGCACATCTCCCTGCGCGAAGCCGCCGGGGAACGCACCGTCGTACTCCCCCGGGGCTCCGTCTTCACCGTGCCGCGGGGTACGGAGCACAAGCCGTACGCCCCGACTGGCGCGGCGATCCTGCTGTTCGAGCCCACCGGCACGGCGACGGTGGGCGACCGGCATGAGGAGATCCCGGCCCATGTGGACGCTACGACGGGGCACGCGCTATAGCGTTCACCGCCAGTTCATTGCAATGGAGAAGGTGCGGATCGTTGCGTTTGAGGGGAGGGCGGTGCAACGAAATTGGGGCCGTGAGGTGCGGAGATAGGGATTCTGCGCAACATGGATGTTGCCTAGGATGTGAATGCAACGTAGCTTTTCGTTCATCGGAAAGCGGCGGGCCGACAGGGCGCGCGCCGCGAGATGAAGGAGCACACCGTGCAGAAGTTCGCCACCACCGCCCCGATCGCCGCCGTCCTCGACATCCCCGCCGGCCGGATCCGTCTCATCGCCGCCGACCGGGCCGACGCCACCGTCGAGGTCCTGCCCGCCGACGCCTCCAAGAACCGCGACGTCAAGGCGGCCCAGGAGGTCACCGTCGACTACACCGACGGCGTCCTGCGCGTCGAGGCCGCCGAGGCCAAGAACCGCATCCTGGGCCACCCCGGATCCGTCGAGGTCACCGTCCAGCTCCCCGCCGGGTCCGACGTCCGGGCCAAGGCCGCCGACGCCGAACTGCGCGGCGTCGGACGCCTCGGCGACGTCACCTTCGAGGCCGCCCGAGCCGCCGTCAAGCTCGACGAGACCGCGGGCGCCCACCTCACCCTCCAGGCCGGCGACATCACCCTCGGCCGCCTCGGCGGCCCCGCCGAGATCAGCACGCAGAAGGGCGACCTCCGCATCGACGAGGCCGTACGCGGCGCCGTCGTCCTGCGCACCGAATCCGGCGACATCACCATCGGCGCCGCCCGCGGCGTCTCCGCCACCCTCGACGCCGGCACCTCCTACGGCCGCATCCACAACGCACTCCGGAACGCCGAAGGCGCCGACGCCGGCCTCACCCTCCACGCCACCACCGCCTACGGCGACATCACCGCCCGCAGCAACTGACAGACCACCACCATCATCAGCATCGAAAACGGGGATGACGCATGAGCACCACTCAGGACTACCAGGCCGCGGAGCAGCTCCTCCACCGTCCTGCCCGCCCCGGCGCGCTCGTCGTCGGTGACAAGGTCAGGCCGCAGTGGATCGACGGCGGCGACCGCTTCTGGTACGCGGTGAGCGACGGGGTCGGCAAGCGGTTCGTGCTGGTCGACCCGGCGGCGGGGACCCGGGAGCCGGCCTTCGACCACGCGCGGCTCGCCGCCGCGCTGGCCGCGGCCTCCGGGCAGGAGGTCGACCCCGAGGGGCTTCCGTTCATGGGCATCGCCTGGGCGGAGGGCGCGGTCGAGTTCTTCGCGCTCGGCGCGTACTGGCGCTGCCGCCTGGACGACTACGTCTGCGAGCACGCCGAGTTCACACCTCCCGGCAGCCCGCTGGAGGTGGCGTCACCCGACGGGAAGGTCGCCGTGTCCCGGCGGGGGCACGACCTGTGGGCGCGCTCCCTGTCCGACGGCCGCGAGTGGGCACTGACCACCGACGGCGAGCCCGACTACGCGTACGGCCCCGGCCCGGCCTGCACGAGCAACGCCACGCTCCTGCGCAAGATAGGCCTGCCGTACCTGCCGCCGGCCGTGGCCTGGTCGCCCGACTCGACGAAGGTACTGGCGCACCGGACCGACGAGCGTCACGTCCGGCAGACGCACCTCCTGGAGGCCAGGCCCGCCGACGGCGGCGCGCCCGTCACCCACACCCAGCGGTACGCCTACGCCGGCGACGAGCACATGCCGCAAGCCGAGTTGGTCGTGTTGGACGTCGCCGCGGGCACGGTGGTCCGCGCGCAGGCCGAGCCGCTGCTCATGCCGCAGATGTCCCCGATCACGATCAAGTGGGCGTGGTGGGCGGAGGACGGCTCCGCCGTCTACTACCTCGCCCGGCCCCGTGACCTGCGTACGCTCACCCTGCACCGGCTGGACCCGGCAACCGGGGAGGTCACCGCGGTGGTCAGCGAGAGCGGCGCCACCCGTGTCGAGCCCAACCAGTGGGCGTACGAGGCGCCGATCGTGCGGGTGCTGGCCGAGGAGGTGCTGTGGTACTCGCAGCGGGACGGCTGGGGCCACCTGTACCGGTACGACCTGCGCACCGGCGCGCTGCTCGGGCAGGTCACGTCCGGTGAGTGGGCGGTGCGGCAGATCCTGCGCGTCGACGAGGCCGAGCGGGTCGTGTACTTCACCGCGTCCGGGCTGGTCGAGGAGGACCCGTACCGGCGCACCGTGTGCCGGGTGGGTCTGGACGGCTCCGGCTTCGCGAAGCTCACGGACGACGGGCTGGACCACGTCGTCACCCTGCCGACGGCCGGTCAGGAGTACTTCGTCGACTCCGCGTCCACCGTCGACACCCCGCCGGTGACCCGGGTGCGGGACTGGAGGGGCCGGGTGGTGGTCGAGCTGGAGCGCGCCGACATCACCAAGCTGACCGCCACCGGCTGGACGGCGCCGGAACGGTTCCGCGTCAAGGCGGCCGACGGCGTGACGGACCTCTACGGCGTGCTGTACCGGCCGCGCGGGTTCGACCCGGCCCGGCGCTACGCGGTGGTGGACAACGTCTACCCCGGCCCGCAGGTCAACCGGGTCGACCCCGGCTTCGACCCCGGCGGCATGGGCATGGACGCGGAACCCCTCGCGGCGCTGGGCTTCGTCGTGGTGGCGCTGGACGGACGAGGCACCCCGGGGCGGAGCAAGGCCTTCCACGACGCCTCGTACGGCCGGCTGGCGGACGCCGGCGGCCTGGCCGACCACGCCGCCGCCCTGCGGGAGCTGGCGCGGACCCGGCCGTGGATGGACCTGGACCGGGTGGGCGTGTTCGGCCACTCCGGCGGCGGGTACGCGGCGGCGCGGGCGATGCTGGACTTCCCCGAGCTGTTCAAGGCCGGCGTCGCCCTGTCGGGCTCGCACGACGCCCGTCACTTCAACCTGGGCTTCGTGGAGACCTACGACGGCGCGGACAACCCCGAGGCCTGGGCCCGTACCGCGAACGTGGACCTCGCCGATCGCCTGACCGGCAAACTGCTCCTCGTCCACGGCGAGATGGACGACCAGGTCCACCCGGACCACACGCTGCGCCTGGCCGACCGGCTCATCGCCGCCGACAAGGACTTCGAACTGCTGATCGTGCCGGGCGCGGAGCACACGTTCCTCGACTGCCTGGCCTACGTCCGCAAGCGCGGCTGGGACTTCCTCGTTCGCGAACTCATGGGCGTCGAGCCGCCGGCCTACCGCCCGGCTCCGATCGCCATCGGTCCGGAGCTGCTGGCCGAGATGTTCGCGTAGGCCTATCCGACCCTGATCCGCCGGACACCCCCTAGCGCTCCTGTCGGGAGCAGGTCCGGTCCTTCGTCGGGAGGGTGCCGGTGGCCAGGTAGTCGTTGACCGCGTCGTCCACGCACGTGTTGCCGTAGAGCCCGAAGAGGGCGTGCCGGTTGGCGTTCTCCAGGGTGACCAGCCGGGAGCTCGGCAGCAGGCCGCGCAGGGCGACGCTGCTCTTGTACGTGGTGCGGGGGTCGCCGGTGGCGGCGACGATGAGGGCCGGGACGTCACGCCGCACCTGGGTGGGCTCTTCGCGGGGCCGGTCCCAGAAGGCGCACGGGGTGATGTTGTTGCTCATCGCGCCGAACAGCGGGTGCGTGGTGCGGCTGCGCTCGATGTCGCGCCAGTACGGCTCGGGGTCGCGCGGGGCCGCCACGTCCCCGCAGATGACGGCGGACTGCACGCCCGTGGGGCCGCCCTCGCCGTGCAGCGCGTAGCGCAGCGCCGCGGCGAACTCCGGGGACAGCGCGGTCGGTGCGCCCTGCGCGGCCTTGGCCAGTACGGACATCTGCTCGCCGAAGGCCGCCCTCGCCGCGTCGGTGTCGTCCGCGATGCCGGAGAAGAGGAGCAGCGGTACCTGGCTTTCGTCGATCCGGAAGGTGTCGGCACCGGTGCCGATGGTCAGGGGGCTACGCGCGGACGCGGCGAGGATACGGTCGACGGTGGCGAGTACGTCGGCGCGGGTGCGGCCGAGGGCGTAGGCGTCGTGGCGCTGCGCCGCCCAGGCCGCCCAGTCGGAGAGCGCCTTCTCGTTCTCGCGCTCGGAGCCCTGGAGCAGTCGGGCGCGCCAGTCGCCCGGGGTGATGGCCCCGTCGAGCACGACGCGGTCGTGGCGGCCGGGGAACATCTGCGTGTAGACGGTGCCGAGGTAGGTGCCGTACGAGTAGCCGAGGTAGGAGATCTTCCGCTCGCCGAGCGCGGCGCGGATGACGTCCATGTCGCGTGCGGTGTTGCGGGTGCTGATGTGCGGGAGCACCGCGGCGTCGGTGGCCCGGCACTTGTCGGCGAGGCCCTTTTGAAGGGCGACCTGGCGGTCGAAGCCGGCGCGGCTGCTGCCGGCCGAGAGCCAGGTCATGCCGACGGGCCAGCCGCAGTCCAGGGGGGTGCTGCGGCCGACGAAGCGCGGGTCGAAGCCGATGATGTCGAAGCGGGCGCCGACGTCCTTCATCGCCGCGCGGGCCTCGGGCGGTGACTGGACGGCGGATCCGCCGGGGCCGCCGTTGTTGAGCAGGATCGCGCCGATGCGGTGGCGGGTGTCGGTGGCCTTGAGGCGGGATATCGCGACGGTGAGGGTGCGGCCGCGGGGGGCGGAGTAGTCCAGCGGAACGGTCACGTCCGCGCACTGCACGCCGGCCTTGTCCAGGTCGCGGCCCGTCGTGTCGTCGGGGCCCTTGACGCAGCTGCCCCAGCGGAGGCGTTGGTGGTGGTAGGGGGCGAGGCCGGTGGCGGTGGCGTCCTGGGTGGGGGCGGGGGGTCGGCCGGCCGCAGCCAGGGCGGGGGAGGAGGTGAGGCAGGCGGCGAGGGTGAGGGTGAGCGTCAGGGCGCGGCGGGCGGTGGGGGTGGCGCGGGTCATGGTGTCCTCCGGCGAACGGGCGTGGATGCGGACGTCTGCCGGGGGTTTCCGGCCGGTGTCCAGACCATCACCGCGAGGGCCGGCGGGCGTCGGGGCAACGGATGATCCGGACCCGGGCCTGGGGTCCTTGCCGGGGGCGTGACCGGGACCGTGGTCCCGGTTCGGGATCGGCCTCGGGTTCGGGAACTGCTGCTGCCGCGCTGTGGCTACCGCCTGGCAGGCCGGTGGCGGGGAGGCGTCAGTCGGTGAGCGTCACGCAGGGCAGGCCTACGCTCGCGCCGCCGCGGAAGCCCTCCGCGCACAGCCTGGTGCCGGGGGCGAAGCGGCGTTGGGGGTAGGCGTGGTCGCGGTAGGTGCGGAACTTGGCGACGTCCTCGACCTTGGTACGGGCGCTCCAGCCGTCGGTTGTCCACACGCGGGCGCTGATCCGGTGGGGCTGGTTGGTGTTGGTGACCGACACCTCCACCCTGCCGAGGTAGGTGCCCGTGTCGTAGGTCTCGATGCAGACGGAGTGGTTGCACCACTTGCCCGAAGCCGCCGCGGGCGGTCCGGCGGCGAAGACGATGGCGAGGGCCGCGGCCGCCGCACCGACGCCCGTGACGATGTCCCTGGATGCGCGCATGCCTTGATCAACGACGGCCTCGAACCCCTGTCACGCCGGCGAGGACGTCGACGTCGGCGCCGTGAGCTCCGTCGGATTGACTGGGCCGCATGCCAGAGCTGCGTACCGATCGTCTTCTGCTCCGCCGGTGGCGGGATCGCGACCTCGAACCGTGGGCGGCGATGAACGCCGATCCTCGGTCCGGGAACACCTCGGGGAGCTGTTGACGCGGGAGCAGAGCGATGCCGTGGTGGCCGACATGCGGGCCGCGTTCGACGCGCGGGGCTTCGGGTGGTGGGCGCTGGAGGCGCGGGAGAGCGGCGAGTTCATCGGCCGTGCCGGCTTGGACGAGGTGGGTGCGGACATGCCGTTCGCGGGGGTGGACGTCGGCTGGCGGCTGGCGCGTTCGGCATGGGGTCACGGTTACGCCACCGAGGCCGCGCGGGCCTGCCTGGCGTTCGGCTTCGGGACGCTCGGGCTGTCGGAGGTGGTGGCGTCGACGACCGTCGCCAACCTGCGTTCGCAGGCGGTGATGCGCCGGATCGGCATGACGCGCGACCCGGCCGCCGACTTCGAGGACCCGAGCGTGCCGGAAGGGCCGCTTCGCCGGTGCGTGCTGTACCGGATCAGGGCCGGGGAGGGGGGCGGCGCGTGACGGAGCGGCAGGCGACGGGGGTCTCTGATCAGCGGCGGGGGCGGCGTTGGGTGGGGTCGGTGCGGTAGAGGCGTTGTTCGGTGGGGGTGAGTTCCAGGGCGGCCGCGATGCCGGGGCGGGTGCCGACCTTGATCAGGTATTTGCCGCGGCCCGGGTGGTGGCAGGGGGGTTCCCGCGCGTCGTCGGCAAGGGTGGGGTCGATGTCCAGGCCGGTGGAGGTGGCCGAGGACCACGAGCCGATCATCATGCGTTCCTGTTCGGTCAGGGACCGCTTGCCGGTGACGCGGCCCAGTTCCTCTTCCGAGGAGGCACCGATGACCCAGGTGTCGCAGCGGTCCATCAGGCCGCGGGCCTTGGCCCGGTCGGTTTCGGTGGGCAGCGCCTCGACGTCGAGGAGCGAGTGGGTGACGTAGAGGGTGACGTCATCGGTGGTGCGGTTGAGGCGGGAGATGGCGTCCATGGCGTCGACCAGGCCGGGGCCGGAGCGCAGGGCGCGCCACATCTCGTCCATGGGCAGGACGAGTTTGCGGTCCATGAGGCCGATGGAGCGGGCGGAGTCGATGGAGCTGTAGGTGTACGCCCAGGTGGCGATCATCCCGGCGGAGACCACGTCGTTGCCGCGCGCCCGGAGCGCGGAGATGTCGACGGAGACGGCGGGCGCGTTGATGTCGAGGGGCGTGGTGGTGGGCCCGTCGAACAGGCCCTTGAGCGGGCCGCCGATGAGGTTGTCGAGACCGGCGATGACCGATCGGGTCAGGTCCTGGTAGCGCTCGCCGTCGGCGGCCAGCTTCGCGCGGAGTTCTTCGGGGGCGGCACGCAGGACCCGTACGACGTCGGCGACGACCGGGTCGCTGCCGGAGGGTTGGGCGGCGGAGGCGAGCTGGACGGCGGTGTCGAGGGCGCTGCGTTCGATCTCGTCGGCGGGCCGGCCCAGGCCGTGTTTGGTGGACAGGAGCGCGACGAGGGTCTCCAGGCGGCGGCCGTTGAGGACGTCGAGGAGGGCGTGGCGGCGGGCGGGCGGCAGGGTGTCGGCGCGGCCTTTGAGGGGGCCGGAGTCGAGGGGGTTGATGCGGCCGATGCCGTCGCCGATGCGGACGACGGAGCCGCCGAGTTCGCCGATCAGGGTGCTGTACTCGCCCTTGACGTCACCGGGGACGCACACCATGTGCCCGTAGGCGGAGTAGACGAGGCAGATCCGTTTGACCAGGGCCGACTTGCCGGCGCCGGGCTGCGACATGACCCACACGCCCGGGTTGGTGGTCAGCTTGCCGGTCCAGCCGGACGGGTCGACGCAGACGAGTTCTCCGGTGAGGACGTCCCGGCCGACCGGGACGCCGCGCGGGGGGAGGCCCGCGCCGAGGAGGAAGGGGTAGAGGCCGCCGGCCTGGGTGGTGGGGCCGGTGTGGACGGTGCCGGCGTCCTCGACGGAGGCGCGACCGCCGAAGCGGCCGCCCCAGCCGAGGCGGGGGGCGAAGCGGCCCTGGAGGATGCGTCGGGCCCGTCGGGCGTCGCGGTCCCGGTCGGTTTCGGTGGAGCGGGTGATGCGGCGGGGGGTGCGCAGGGCGACGGGTTTGGGGGTGCGGGGCATGGTCGTCGTCGTCAGTCCTTCACGAGGGGGTTGTAGCCCACGGGGATGCCGGCGGCGAAGACGGCGGCCTGGGCGCCGTAGGCGGGGCGCATGCGGATGCCCCGCATGGCTTTCACGGCGCGTTCGAGTTCCTGGCGTGCGGCGGGCAGGTCGGTGGTGGTGCGGGCGGTGACGGTGACCAGGAGCGTCCAGTCGACGACCTGCGCCCCGCCGGCCATCTGGGCGGCGGCCTGCTCGGCCCGCTCCGTGTCGGCCCGTTGCGTCCACTTCGCGCGGCCCTTGACCTCGGCGGTGGTCTGGGCGCGTTGGTGCGCGTTGCTGATCTCCCGTTCGAGGACCGCTTCGCCCTCGTGCGGGTCGAGGACGCGGTAGGCGAGGGTGATGCGGCGTTGGAAGCGGCCGGGGGCGAGGAGGGGGAGGAGCACGCTGTACGCGAGGGGGCGGCGGGGCATTTCGCGTAGCACCCAAGAGGCGGAGACGGCACCGTCGTGGGCGTACTCCTCCCAGCCGTCGTCGGCGGCCTGCGGTCCGCACTCGCCCCAGGAGAGGTCCGCGAAGTCGGCGTCGCGGGCGTTGAAGACGGCCGGGTCGTAGGCGCTGCGCACGAGGCGGCGCAGATCGACGTCGGTCGCGCGGCGCTCGATGTCGGTGCCGGTGCCGGACAGGTCGAGGGAGTCGACGACCTTGAGGGCCTCGGCGACCTGTTCGGCGAGGTCGGTGGGCGGGTTGGCGGAGGCGTTCGGGTCGACGGTGACGGACATCCACGGCGCCACGGAGGCGGTCGCGTGCGGGGTGGTGCGGACCAGCTCGCCGATGATGCGCCGGGCGAGGTGCGGTGCGTCGGGGTCCTGACGGGCCTTCACGTCGTCGCCGAGGGCCTCACCGGCTCCGGGGGTGATCTGGATGGTCACGGAAGCGCCCTTGACCTGCTCGTCCGTGCTCATGGCGTCCAGGACGGACGCCCACGTGCGCAGGCTGCCCCGGACGGCGGCGGTGGGGGCCATGAGGCTGCCGCCGGGGGCGAGGAGGGTGCTGATCGTCATGCGGCCGGTCGCGCGGTCGTGGACGACGCCGACCTTCTTGCCGGTCGTCGGGTCGTGCGCCTTGATGAGGGTGGACGAGGCGCCGACGCCGGGCAGGTCGAGGGCGTAGGGGTGCGGCAGGAGGAGGCGCCGGTAGGCGGTGACGTCGCAGCGGGCGGCGCGGCGCCAGGAGAACTTCGCCCAGTAGTAGGCGAGGGCGGGCATGCCGTGGCGGCGGGCGGCGGCGAGCGCGAAGACGAGGGTGGTGGCGGGGAGGGTGAGGAGGAGGGTGGCCGGGGCGCGGGTGGCGATCAGGCCGTCCACGGTGAGGACCGCGGCCGCGGTGATCGTCGCGCTTTTGGAGAGCCCGCCGAGGCCGAAGGAGCGGCGGGCGCGGAAGCCGTCGACCATGAGGGCGCTGGGCACTTCGTGTGCGGTCACTGGTGGGGGTGCCGTTCTGGCGGGTGTGGCGGGACGTGTCGTTTGTGGTCGAGGCCGTCCATGACCTCGATGCCGACGGGTGCGGGGGGTTGGGCGGGGATGCGGGCGGGGTCGTGGCGGGCGGCGTGGGTGGGGGCGTCGGTGGAGCCGCGGTCGCCGTGATGGGCCTGGTTGCCCATGCTCTGTGCGACGTACTGGGCGTGCTGCACGGCGGTGGAGGGGGCCGCGCCGGTGGCGTCCGGGACGCCCTTGGGCCGGGCGAAGTACCCGGCGGCTGCGCCCAGGGCTCCGCCGGCGCCGCCGGTCGCCATGCCGTCGCCGACGGCGGCCCCGAACGGAGCGAAGATCTTCATGAGGGGGCCGGGGGCGAGGATCGCGAGGATGAGGGTGGCGCAGCCGCGGAGCCATTCGGTGAGGGTCTGGGAGTGGCCGAACTCGCTGAAGCCGATGCAGAACAGGAGGGCGAGGAGGGGTTTGTAGGCGACGACGGCGAGGCCGGTCGTGATCAGATTCGGCAGCCACTTGCGGGTGGACGCGCCCCCGGCGCGGCCGGCGCTCGCGAGGGGGAGCAGCAGGCAGATGATGGGGATCGCGCTCTGCCGCAGGAACACGAGGACCAGCTGTACGAGGCCGGCGAGCAGGATCACGAGGAGCAGGCCGAGTACCAGGATGGGGTTCAGGACCCCGGCGGGGACCATCGTCTTCAGGACCCGGTCGAAGAGGTCGCCGCCTCGGAACGTGGCGCCGACGAGGCCGGTGGTGAGGGCGTCCGAGGCGGTCAGCAGGAGCCCGAACAGGCCGACGCCGCAGGCGGACACGACGAGGTTCTCCACCCAGCCGAGGAGTGCGCGGCCGGCGTGCCGGGCCTGTCCGGTGAGGGCGGCGCGGGCGAACTGCCACATGACGCCGGCTGCGGCGATGAGCAGTCCGAGCCAGGTGAGCATGCCGGCGAGGGTGGCGTCCCGACCGAAGAGGCCGGTGGCCTTGAGGTCGAGGGAGGGGCCGAACAGGGAGAGGGTCAGGACTTTGTGGAGCATCCAGCGGGTCGCGTCCTGGGCGGACTCGATGATGTCGCCGAGGAGGGAGTTTTTTAGGTTGGTCCATTCGCCGTCGAGCGTTCGACCTGTCCGGTAGCACAGGTCCTTGTGAGTAGCGAGCACGCTGGGGAGCGCACTGGGAATCACGGCGGCGCCAATTTTGCAGACGACCTTGACGCCCCCGCTGATGCCGTCATCCTCAGCTGCGACCGCATGCCGAGGTGCGGATACCAACGCTCCGAGCGCGAGGGCCAGGACCAGGACCAGCAGGATCCCGGCAAACCGCCGCCTCATGAGGCCGACCTGATGGCCGTCCAGCCAGCCTCGTTGAACGCCGCATCGCCCGGGGCGACCAAAGCAGGGCCGGCTTTGCCGGCGGTGTCTTTCTGGGCTTGGATCGTGACCTCCCCGGACAGCCTCCAGTCGCCGTCCTGCCACTGCAAGCCCAACAGGGTGCCGGTGAAGGAGCTCTCTTCCTTCTCCAGCTCTCCGGCCTTCTGGACCACGCTGGTCAGCAGCCACAGACTGACGGCATCGTTCGACTCCCTGATGATCTTGTAGCCGAGCACGTGATTGCGTAGGTAGGCACCGGGCGGCAGCGATTCCCCTGCCTTCACACCCACCTGTTGGGCAATGGTCGCGTCGACCTCGACGGCCGTCTGCTTGATCTTCTCAACGGCCTCGGGCGCACGGTCCCGCACGGCGAGATACGAGTGGTAGAGGCGCAGCTGTTCGTCAACAGTCGACCTGTCACCCTCGACGTTGACGGAGTTGGCAGCCATCGCCATCGCCACCGCGCCCTCCGTCGTGTGGGGGAAGCCGACCTCGCTGCCCAGTTCGTCCTTGCGCCAGCCGCGCGGTAGGGCCGTCCAGCGGGTCGGTTCGGTCCAGTCGGGGGGTTGGGTGTACGTGGGGGCCGGGTCGGGGGCGGTGGGGGTGGGCGGGGCGGGGGCGTCGTCGAGTACCGCGCACCCCGTGAAGGCGAGGAGGGCGACGAGCACAGCGCACGCCGCCCAGGTGGTCCGTAACATCGTCCGCTCCGCTCCTAGCCGCTGATGCCGTTGAGGATGCTGATCAGGGAGCCGGCCAGGAGGATCGCGGCGACTCCGCCGCCCATCCACTTGAACGCCTCCGCCCCTCCCCCGCCTCGGCTCTTGTCGGCGACCGCGAGCTTGTAGACGCCGAAGCCGGTTCCGCCGACGCCGGAGAGGACCAGGAGCCACAGCCCGTAGCCGAAGATCTCGCTGACGGTTTCGTCCAGGTTCGGGATCGCGGTGGGCTTCGCGCCCGGGATCAGGTCCGCCGCGAGCGTGAAGAGGTCCGTGCTCATCGCTTGTTTCCTTCCATCGCGAGCCGCAGCCGCTCGGCGGCGGTCCGTACGTCCTTGTGTTCCAGGGCCTCGGCCGGCCCCCTCACGGCGCGCAGGACCGGCAGGTACGGCACCCTCGCCACCCCGGCCAGGCGTCCCTCCAGGGCTCGTACGAGGTACCGCGCGTCCGCCGGCGGGCGGGCGGGGGCGTCGGCGAGCAGCACCAGCCAGGGTTTGGGCAGGGAGCCCCAGCGGAGCAGGAGTTCCTCGACGCGCGTCGCGCCGTAGACGGTCGTGTCCGCGACGATGACGGGCTGGGCGCCGTACGGGAGGGGCTCCGCGGGGGCGAGCGGGCGGGCCCGCGACCCGCCCGAGTCGGCGTCGAGCATCCGGGCGACGGTCGCCACGGCGATGCCGTGGCCGTGCACGGGGATCAGCGCATAGCGGAGCGGTGCCTCCGGGTGCGTATGCATGCGCCCGACTCCCCCACGTTCCTCAACTCCCCCTGGTCGGCCGCATGCCGCCCGCACGCCGTCCGCATGCCGTCCGTCACGCATTTGGCTCATGCGGTGACGAAGAGTAGCGTGCCGGGCGGTCGGCGCGGACGCCCGCGTCACCCCATCGGGGAGGGGGGCAGCGCGTTGAAGGGGCTCGTCGGGGCCGCGGTCGTGGTGGTGGGGGGATTGGTGCTGCCCGTGGTGGTGTTGGTGGGGATCGCGCTGATGGACTCCGACGCGAAGGCCGCCGGTGCGACGGCCGCGGGAGGGGGCGGCGGCGGGCTGCGGAACGTCCCCGCCGCGTTCCGGTCCTGGATCGTCGCGGCCGACGCGGCGTGTGGGGAGCCGGAGCTGACGCCGGCTCTGCTGGCGTCGCAGTTGTGGCACGAGTCGCGGTTCGAGACGAGTCGGGCGCGGGCCACGTCCCGCGTGGGGGCGCAGGGGCCCGCGCAGTTCATGCCGGGTACGTGGAGCACCTGGGGGCGGGACGCCGACGGCAACGGGCGGGCTTCGCCGTGGGACGTCGGCGACGCCGTCACCGCGCAGGGGCGGATGATGTGTTCGCTGCTCGGGCAGGCCAAGTCGAGCGGCTACGGGGGCGATCCGCGCGCCTTGGCGTTGGCCGGGTACAACGCCGGGTGGGGGCGGGTGGAGCAGTTCGGCGGGGTGCCGCCGCGGTCGTTCGCGGGTGGGGAGACGTACGACTACGTACGGGCGATCCTCGCCGGCACGGCCCGCTTCCAGGGGCCGGGGCCGCTGCGGATCGCGGGCTCCGGGGCGGGCGCGGACGCGTTGCGGCGGGCGGGGGCGTGGCGGGGTACGCCGTACTCCTGGGGCGGTGGCTCGCCGGCGGGCCCGTCGACGGGGTTCTGCGACGGGGTCAACGGCTACGCGGGCGGTGCCTGTTCGGCGCGGTCGACGGTCGGCTTCGACTGCTCCAGCCTGGTGCAGTACGCGTACTGGCCGAGCCGGCGGTTGCCGCGCGTGGCGGCGGCGCAGTACGAGGCCACGTCCGACCGGCCGGTCTCGCGCGCCGTTCTGCGGCCGGGGGACCTGCTGTTCTGGTCGCGGGGCGGGGCCGGCGGCATCTACCACGTCGCCCTGTACGCGGGCGAGGGCGCCGTCCTGCACGCCCCGCGCACGGGCCGCGAGATCGACGTCGAGCCCCTGACCTCGGCGATGCCCCAGGGTGACTACTTCGCGGCCACGCGGCCGTGACGGATTCCCGCGGCCCGCAGCCGAGGCGCGGACCCCCGACGCGATGGCGTCGCGCCATGGACACTTCTGCGGGCTTACCGCGAGCCGGCGAGGGCGGGGAGAAGCCGGGCTGGTTCCTGACCGCGGGGCTCTTCGGGGTGCTGGCCGGCCTGCTTCGCTTCGTTGACATCTGGTCCTGGTGGGCGGCGCTCTGGGGACCGTTGTTCGTGCTTGCCGCCGCGTCCGGCGCGCACGAGTGGCGGTTGACGGCGCGCGTGCGGTGGCGGGTGGGTTTCGCGGCCTGGGTCCTGCTGGTCGTCGCACACCTCGGCCTGGTCAGGTCGCTCGCGGCCGTGGGTGGACTCTTGCCCTTCTAGGTTCACAATGTGACCTGCGTCACATTCCGTCACGGTGGTCGGGGGTGCGGTGTCTTGAGGTCGAACCCCTTCGGAGGGGGTCGAAGCGGAGGAGAGACACCATGGGTGAGAAGACTGCCGTTGTCGTCATCGGTGGCGGGTACGCCGGGGTGATGGCGGCCAATCGCCTGACGTCGCGCGACGACGTGGCCGTGACGCTGATCAACCCGCGCCCGAACTTCGTCCACCGGATCCGCCTCCACCAGCTGGTGGCCGGGACCGACGAGGCGGTCGTCGAGTACCGGGACGTCCTGGCCGAGGGCGTGCGGCTGGTGGTCGACACCGTGACGCGGATCGACGCGGCCGGGCGCGGGGTGGAGCTGGGGTCGGGCGGCGGGCTCGGCTACGACTACCTGATCTACGCGGTCGGCAGTGGCAGCGCCGACCCGGGCGTGCCGGGGGCGGCCGAGTTCGCGTACCCGATCGGTGACCTGGAGGAGGCGCAGCGGCTGCGGCCGGTGCTGGACGCCGCGCCCGCGACGGCCGCGGTGACGGTCGTGGGAGCCGGTCCGACGGGGATCGAGGCCGCCGCCGAGCTGGCGGAGGCGGGTCGGCGGGTGACCCTGGTCTGCGGCGGGGTGCTCGGCCCGTACCTGCACGCGCGGGGTCGGCGTTCGGTCGCCGGGCGGCTCGCCGAACTGGGGGTGACGGTGCTCCAGGGCCCGGATACGAAGGTGGCGGCGGTGACGCGCGATGCCGTGCGGCTCGCCGACGGTCGCGAGCTGCCGAGCGCGGTGACCATCTGGACGGCCGGGTTCGGGGTTCCGGATCTGGCCGCGCGCAGTGGGTTGCGTACCGACGCCCTGGGGCGCCTGCTCACGGACGAGACGTTGACGAGCCTGGACGACGTGCGCATCGTCGCGGCCGGGGATTCGGCGGCGCCGTCGGGCCTGCCGCTGCGGATGAGCTGCCAGGCCGCGATGCCGCTGGGCGCGCGGGCGGCCGACACGGTGATCAGCCGGATGACGGGTGAGCTGCCCGGGGCGCTCAAGCAGGCGTTCGCCGGCCAGTGCATCAGCCTGGGCCGACGTAAGGGCATCTTCCAGTTCGCCCGCAACGACGTCGCCGTGTGGTTCCACATCGACGGTCGCCCGGGGGCGAAGCTCAAGGAGCTCGTGTGCGCGGGCGTCCTCAAGCACCTGGCCGGTGAGGCCGGCAAGCCCGGTTCGTACAGCCTGCACCGCGTCTCGGGCGGGGCGGGGCGCGGAAAGTTGCTGGAGGCCCGCAGCGGCGAGGAGCGGGGGGCCGCCGAGCGGGTGGCGTAGCCGTTCGAGCACAATGAGGATCCAAATGAAGATCCACAAGAAGAAGGGGCCTTGTCGTGGATGCGGACGAGCACGCCGGCGCTGACCCGGCGACCGAGGCGTTCGTCGCCCATCGCAACCTCCTCTTCACCGTCGCCTACGAGATGCTCGGATCGGCGGCCGACGCCGAGGACGTCCTCCAGGAGACCTGGCTGCGCTGGGTCAAGGTCGACCTGGCGCAGGTGAACGACCAACGCGCCTACCTGGTGCGGATCACCACCCGGCAGTCGCTCAACCGGCTGCGGACGATGAAGCGCCGCAAGGAGGCGTACGTCGGCCCCTGGCTGCCCGAGCCGTTGCTCACCACGCCGGACGTGGCCGAGGACGTCGAGCTCGCCGAGAGCGTGTCGATGGCGATGATGCTGGTCCTGGAGACGCTGTCGCCGACCGAGCGCGCCGTCTTCGTGCTGCGCGAGGCGTTCGACGTCGGCTACGAGGACATCGCGGCCGCCGTCGACAAGACCCCGGCGGCCTGTCGGCAGATCGCGCTGCGCGCCCGCAGGCACGTCGATGCCCGCCGCCCCCGTCAGGTCGTCCCGCCGAGCGTGACCTCGGCGGCGCTGGAGTCGTTCCGGCGCGCGATCGAGACGGGGGATCCGCAAGGTCTCCTGGACGTCCTCGCCCCTGAGGTCGTCTACATGGGCGACGGCGGCGGCATCAAGCAGGCCGCGCTGCGGCCGATCGTCGGCGCCGACAAGGTGACGCGCTTCATGATCGGCGGCATCGGCAAGCGCCGGCAGCAGATCGCCCTCGCCCCGACGGTGATCAACGGCGGCCCGGCGCTCCTGGTGTACCTGGACGGGGAGGTCGACGGGATCTTGGCCGTCCGCGTGGAGGACGCGAAGGAAGCGGAGGACACCCGCCTGGAGGCCACCCGGCTCGGGGACACCCGGCCGGCGGATGCCCGCATCACCGGCCTGTACTACGTCCGCAACCCCGAGAAGCTGGGCCGCGTCGCGTCGCAGACCTCCCTGACCCTGCGCTGAGGCGCGGGGGCGCCCGCTCACCCGAGATGTGCGTGGGGTGGGTGGGGTTCATGATGGACGGCAGGGCGGCGCTCGCGCGCGGGTGCGCGGCGGGGGCGGGCGGGCCGTGCCGGTCGGGAGGCCGAGCGTGCGTCTGGACGAGTCGCAGAGGGCGTGGGCCACGATCATCGGCGTGCTCACGGTGATCTTCACGTGCCTGGCCGCCATCGTCTTGATGAACGCCGTCGGACGGTGACGTGGGCGCGCGGTGACGGTCCGATGTCGGTCCATGTCGGTCCGATGATCGAATCAGTCGTTCGATACGAACTCGAAGGCGCCGCCTCTTCGTTACTTTCGCCCATACGAACCTGCCACCGGTGAGAGGGAGACTTTCCGCCACACGCTGCTGCGGCCCGGCGACGCCGAGGCCATGAACAGGGGGACAGTACGATGAGCGGTCAGTTGTACGACGAGATCGGCGAGGCGTTCGAGGGCTTCAAGACCCTCCCTCTCGCACGCTACGGCGAGGTGCCCGGGTTCCTGGGCCTCGTCGGGGACGTACAGGGCAGGTCGATCCTCGACCTCGCCTGCGGAACCGGCTTCTACAGCCGGGAGTTCAAGCGCCGGGGCGCCTCGCACGTCCTGGGCGTCGACATCTCCGGCGAGATGATCGCCGCCGCGCGGGCCATCGAGGAGAAGGATCCGCTGGGCATCGACTACGAGATCGGGGACATCGCCGAGCTGCGCGCCTTCGACGAGCCCTTCGACCTCGCGATCGCGGTGCAGGCGTTCAACTACGCCGACAGCGTCGCGACCATCGAGCGGATGTGTCGCCACATCCACCGCAGCCTCGCGGAGGGGGCGGAGTTCTTCCTCTTCGGGCAGAGCCCCGGCTTCCGGTTCGACGGTCCGTCGCTGGCGAAGTACGGCTTCACGTGCGAGCCGGACGGCGCGGAGACCGAGATCGGGCCGCGCGTACGGGTCACGGCCCTGCTCGACCCGCCGATCGCCTTCGCCGCCAACCCGCCGAGCCGCGAGGTCTACGAGAACTCGCTGCGGGCGGCCGGCTTCACCGACCTGACCTGGGTCCCGCTGACCATCTCCGACGCCGGCGTGCGCGAGTACGGCGAGGAGTTCTGGGCCGACTTCGCCGGCAACCCGCCGCTGGAGATGCTGCGCTGCCGCGCCTGACCACGGGATACGGGAAAGGCCCCGGTCTCCGTGGGGAGGCCGGGGCCTTTCGGTCGAGCGCTGGGCAGGCCTTGCACCTGCATCCCCCCACAGGAAGTGGGGTGTCTTTCCTTGGACCACCAACGCCGGGCCCGCTGCCGTGGTTCGCGGCGGCGAGCTCAAGATCGACTATAGCACGGGTGGATTCCGCTTACGAATGCCGGCGTGGGGCGCGCGGGTGGGGCATGTGACCGTGACTCCTCCCCTTCATGAATGAGGGGGCTTCTCGCTATGCCGGTTGGGCTTCGCGACGGACCAGCCCGGCCCGTATGACGTTCAGGGCGCCCACGACGTCGGCGTGCGCGGTGTGGCCGCACGAGACGCAGTGGAACTTCTCCTGGGTGGGCCGGTTCTCCGCTGAGACGTGCCCGCATTCGGGGCAGGTCCGGTTCAGCCCGGCCTTGGCGGCGGCCCCGTTGGGCAGGAAGTGGCCCGGCTGGTCGGGGCCCGGCTTCGGAGCAGGGGCCTTGCTCATGCTGCGGATCCCGAGGTCTTCGTGCGCGATCACATCGTGCCCGCGGACCAGGTCAAGAGCGGTCTTGTGGGCGTGGTCGAGACGCTGACGGCGGACCTTGCGGTGCAGGGTGGCAACCCTGGCGACGGCCTTGCGGCGGCGCTTCGACCCGCGCTTGCACCGGCTGAGCGCCTGCTGTGCCGCTTCGAACTTCGCGGCGGCCCTGGCCCCGTGGCGGGGATTGGCGACATGCTCACCGTTGGACGTGGTGAGGAAGGAGACGATGCCCATGTCGATGCCGACCACGGACCCGGTCGCGGGCAGCCGCTCGGGCTCGGTCTGCTCGGCGGTCAGCACCACGTACCCGCGCTTGCCCTCACGCTTGACCGACACGGTCTTGACCCGCCCGACCACCGGCCGGTGCCGGTGCACCTTGACGTGGCCCACGCCCTGGAAACGGACGCGGGTGACGGAGTCGTGCGGGGTGGAGTCCCAGCGGCAGCCGTCACCGTCCTTGGGAATGACGACCGTGTCGAACCGGCCCACCCCACGAAAACGGGGGTATCCCGGCTTGTCGCCGGCCTTGATCCGGCGGAAGAACGCGGCGAACGCCTTGTCCAGACGGCGAAGCGTCGCCTGCTGAGAGGAGAACGACCAGCGCCCCTGCCGCTCCTGGTCGAACGCCCGGATCTCCTTGAGCTGCGCGGACTGCTGCCCGTACCGGACCGTCGTCCTGGAGACATGCCGGTAGGCGTCCCGACGCTCCTGCAACGCGCCGTTGTAGAGGGAACAGTGATCACGCAGCATCTCGCCCAGCGCGATCGCCCGGCCGACCGTGGGCCGCATCAGAACCTGTACGCACGGATCAACGCGGCCCACCCCCTCCGGTTTTCCCAGGTCACGGCTGACCCGATCACCCTACGGACCGCCACTGACAACGCAGCGGACTCCGCCGCTGCGCGGATCCGGGGCAAGGATGCATTCCCTCCCCGCCCAAAGGCGGGGATAGCCTGCAAGATGAGGGATGGCCCTCGGTATAGCCGCACTTCACGGGGGGAACCGCCATGCGCGCCCGCACCACCACCGCCGCGACCGGACTGTGCGCCGCGCTCGCGGCGCTGTTCGTCCTGGCCGGCTGCACGACCGGGGCGCCGGGTTCGGCTCCGGGTTCGACTCCGGCCCCCTCGGCGCCCGCGTCGGCGTCCGGGTCGGGGTCGGCGCCCGCGGGCGGCGGGTTCGACGGGCCCCGGCCGCAGGACCAGAACCTGCTGGCCTGGACCGGCGACCCGAACGACGCCGGGCACGTGACGGCCCAGTCGGCCGCCGGGGTCGGCGGACGGGTCACCCTGGTACGGATCGTCCTGCGCGAGCCGATCACCTGGTCGAACATCTGGCTGGGCCTGGCCGGCATCGACCCGGCGGCGCAGCTGTCGAACTGCCACCTCGGCGTGTACGACGAACGCGGCACGCTGGTGGCCTCCACCGCGGACATCTCCCCGCAGCTGATGACCGACCCGATCGCGAAGCCGTTCCCGCTGGCCAAGCCGTTCACCGCCGCTCCCGGTACGTACTTCATCGCCCTGCTGCTGAACGGGAACTGGGCCACCAACGCCCTGACCCTGAAGTCCACCGGCGCCGGCATCTCCGTCAACGCCGGCCTGGCCCCGCCGAAGCTGCGCTACAGCACCGTCCTGACGGGCCAGACCTCGCTGCCGGCCACGGTGAACCTCGCCGAGCAGTCCACGAGCACGATCAACACCGGCTGGGCCAGCCAGTGGTACGGGATCTCGTGACGAGGTCGGAGTAGGCGGTGGGGGCCGGGAGGCCGGCGCCCCGGTCGTAGGCCTCCTTGAAGGCGGTCGGGCCCAGGGCGGTGTGGGCCGCGGTGGTGATGCGGTCCACGTCGGCGCGTTCGGCCGGGGGGAGGGGGGCGCCGGCGGAGCGGCGGGCGGCGTCGGCGGCGCCGAGGAGGGCGGCCGCGGTGGTGTGGCGGCCGGCCAGGGCGTGGGCGCCGGAGAGGCCTTCGAGGGCCAGGGCGAGGGCGCGCGGGTCTCCGGTGGTACGGGCCATGGCGAGGCCTTCCTCCTGGAGGGCGAGGGCGGCTTCGGCGTCGCCGCGCAGTTCGGCGGCGTAGCCGAGTTCGGCCAGGACCAGGGCGTTGGCGCCGTCGAGGCCGACGGAGCGGTGCCAGTCGAGGACGCGGCGCATGTGGGCCTCGGCCTCGTCGAGGTCGCCGGCGCGGCGGGCGCCGAGACCGAGGCCGAGGACGGCGTTGATCTCCCCGGCCTGGAAGCCCTGTTCGGCGGCGAGCCGGCGGGAGCGTTCGTGCAGGTCCCGGGCGGCGTCGAGGTCGCCGGTCAGCAGGGCGCCGCGGCCGAGGCCCGACAGGAGGTCGGCGGCCTGGGTGGTCAGGCCGAGGTGCTCGGCGCTGTCGAGGCCCTCGCGGCGCAGCCGGGTGGCCTCGGGGTAGTCGCCGTGGATCTCCGCGAGCATGGCGAGGGGGTACACGGACCAGAGGCGGGCGGCGCCGTCGCCGAGTTCGGCGAAGAGGGCGGCGCTGCGGGTGCCGTCGCGGGCGGCGCCGTCGAGGTCGCCGGCCAGGAGGCGTTGGGCGGAGCGGTCGGCGAGGGCGGCGGCGGTGCCCCAGTCGTCGCGGGCGGCGGCGAAGCCTTCGAGGGAGCGTTCGGTGAGGTCGCGGCCGGAGGTGAGGTCGCCGGTGCCGCACAGGGCGTGGCCCAGGAACCAGCGGGCGTGGGCGAGGTCGTGTGCGGTACCGATCCGCTGGTCCTCGTAGGGGCGCAGGGAGCGGCGGATGCGGTCGGCGCGGTCGGCGCCCTCGCCGGCCATGATGGCGAAGCCGGTACGCAGGACCTCGACGCGGGCGCGCAGGGCGGGTGTGGCCTCGCCGGGGGCGGCGAGGGCCGCCTCCAGGAAGCGGCGTCCTTCGCCGAGCCGGCCGCGCAGGACCCAGTACCAGGACAGGGCCCGGACCAGGCGCAGGGCGGCGTCGGCGGGACCGTCCTGGGCGGTGCCGGCCTTAACGGCGTTAACGCCGTCAACGCGATTGACGCCGTTAAGGGCGTTGGCGCCGGCCGGGGTTGCGGAGCCGGGACCGTTGACGGCGTTGACGCCGTTAACGCCGTCAACGGTCCCCGCTCCGTCGACGCCGCCCGCCAGGGTCAGCGCGTGCGCCAGGGCGGCGCGGAGGTTGGCGGCCTCGGTGTCGAGGCGCTCCAGCCAGTCGCGCTGCCCGGCGGCGAGCAGGGCGGGGGCGGCCCGCTCGGCGAGGGCCAGGTGGTGGGCGAGGTGGCGGGCGCGCACGGGCCGCTCCTCGCCGGCTTCGGTGAGGCGTTCGGCGCAGTACGCGGCCACGGACTCCAGCAGCCGGTAGCGGGGGCCGGCCGGGGTGGGCGTGAGGGCCAGCAGGGAGCGGTCGACCAGGCGGGCGAGCAGGTCGAGCACGTCGGCGGGGTCGATGTCCTCGCCCGCGCACACCTCCTCGGCGGCCTCCAGGGTGCAGCCCTCGGCGTGGACGGCGAGGCGGCGCAGCACGGCCCGTTCGGGGGCGCCGAGCAGCTCCCAGCTCCAGTCGATGACGGCGCGCAGGGTCTGCTGGCGGGCGGGGGCGCCCCGACGGCCGGAGCTGAGGAGGCGGAAGCGGTCGTCGAGGCGGTCGAGGACGCCGCGCACGCCGAGGGCGCGGACGCGGGTCGCGGCGAGTTCGAGGGCGAGGGGGATGCCGTCGAGGCGGGCGCAGATGGCCTCGACGCTCTCGCGGTTGTCGGCCTGGAGGGCGAAGCCGGGCGCGGTGGCGGCGGCGCGGGCGGTGAAGAGTTCGACGGCCGCCTGGAGTTCGAGGGTGGGGACCGTCCACAGGGTCTCGCCGGCCAGGGCGAGGGCTTCCTGGCTGGTCGTCAGGATGCGCAGGCCGGGCGCGGTGCGCAGGAGCAGTTCGGCGAGTTCGGCGACCTCGTCCACGAGGTGCTCGCAGTTGTCGAGTACGAGGAGCAGCTCGCGGTCGCGCAGGGTGGCGGCCAGGCGTTGCCCGGCCGTCAGGCGCCGCTGTTCGGCGGGGACGAGGCCCCAGACGGCGTCGTCGCGGATGCCCAGCGCCCCGGCGACGGCCTCGGCGACCTCTGTGGTACGGGACCCGGGAGGCGCCACGCCGGTGGGGGCGGCCCGGCCGGGCGGGGCGGCCTCGTCGGCCTCCGGGCGGCGGGCGGGGTTGGCGCCGACGCCGGCGAGTTCCACGAGCCAGATGCCGTCGCGGAAGGCGTCCGGGTCGAGGCCGGCGGCCGTCTCGATGGCGAGGCGGGTCTTGCCGACGCCGCCGGGGCCGGTGAGGGTGACCAGGCGCCGGCCGGCGACGAGTTCGCGGACGGCCGCCACGGCCTGGTCGCGGCCCAGCAGTGGGGAGAGGGCGGCGGGGAGGTTGGTGCGGGGCGCGGCGGGGGTCGGGGATACGGGGACGGTCCGGGGCGCGGGCACGGAGGGGGTCGCGTCCGGGCGCGGGGCGGCGAGTTCGGGGTCCTGCGTGAGGATGGCCCGCTGGAGGGCGGTCAGGGCGGGGCTGGGGTCGAGGCCGAGGTCCTCGGCGAGGCGGGCGCGCAGGTCCTCGTAGCCGGCCAGGGCCTCGCTCTGGCGGCCCGCGCGGTAAAGGGCGCGCAGGTGGGCGGCGCGCAGCCGTTCGCGCAGGGGGTGGCGGGCGACGAGTTCGGCGAGTTCCCCGACGAGCTGCGCGTGTTCGCCGAGTGCGAGGCGGGCCTCGGCGTGTTCCTCGCGTACGACGAGCCGTTCCTCCTCCAGGCGGTTGGCGGCGGCGCGGGTGAAGGGGTCTTCCTCGAAGTCGGCGAAGGCGGGGCCGCGCCAGACGGCGAGGGCGTCGGCGAACAGGGAGGCGCGTACGGCCGGCTCGGCGGCGGCGCGGGCGCGGGCGGCGAGGGCGGTGAAGGCGGCGCTGTCGAGGGCGCCGTCGGGGGCGCGCAGGACGTAGCCGGGGGCCTGGGACTCCACGAGGTCGCGGGCGCCGGGTTCGGCTTCGTCCAGGGCGCGGCGCAGTTGGGAGACCTTCGCCTGGAGGGCGCGGGTGGGGTTGCCGGGGGGTTCCTCGCCCCACAGGTCGTCGATGAGGCGGTGGGTGGCGACGGGGCGGCCGGCGTCGACCAGGAGGGAGGCGAGGAGGGTCCGCACCTTCAGTTCGGGAACCCTGACGGGCGTTCCCTCGCTCGTCCACACGGCCAGCTGTCCCAGCACCCCGAATCGCATGCGGTCACCGTAACCCGGGGTCCGAACAGGGCCGTAACAGAACCCGAGCCGGATCCGAGCCGCCCGCTCGCACTCTGAATCACGTCGGGGCCGCAAGGGAGGCGACCGGCGAGGACGAAGCGACGTAGAGAACGAGAAGCAAGAGGGAGCCCCGCCATGGGAAAGCTTGACGGCAAGACGGCACTGGTGACCGGTTCGAGCCGCGGTATCGGCCGCGCCATCGCCCTGGCGCTGGCCGCCGAGGGCGCCCGGGTCGCCGTGCACTACGCCGGGAACGAGGCGGCGGCGAAGGAAACGGTCAACACGATCGAGGCGGCGGGCGGGCAGGCGTTCGCCATCCGCGCCGAACTCGGGGTGCCGGGCGACGCGGACGCGCTGTGGGCGGCCTTCGACGAGCACGCCGAGGGCCTGGACATCCTGGTCAACAACGCCGGCATCGCGGGCCCCGGTCTGATCCACGAGGTGTCGGAGGCCGATTACGACAAGGTCTTCGCGATCAACGCCAAGGCCCCCTTCTTCATCATCCAGAAGGGTCTGGACCGGCTGCGCGACGGTGGCCGCATCATCAACATCTCGTCCGGTGTCACGAAGGTCGCCTTCCCGGGGATGACCTCCTACGCGGCGAGCAAGGGCGCGGTCGAGGTGCTGACCCTGACGCTGGCCCAGACGCTGGGTTCGCGTCAGATCACCGTCAACGCGGTGTCGCCCGGCACGATCGAGACCGACATCCACCCGTGGATGGCCGACCCGGCCGCCAAGGCGCACGCCGCCGGCTTCTCGGTCTTCAACCGGGTCGGGCAGCCGGACGACGTGGCCGATGTGGTGGCCTTCCTGGCCACCGACGACGCCCGCTGGGTGACCGGCCAGAACATCGACGTCTCCGGCGGCTCCGGGATGGGCGTCTGACGCCCCCCTGATCCGGTCGGGCCCCGGTACCGGCGGGGCCCGACCCGGGTGTCCGGTCACCGCGAACCCCCGCGCCGGTGACCGGACATCCCCTCCGCACACCACCCCGAAGCCCGCACTCGCGTTCGCCCCTGTCTGGAGGCCGTCCCGTGTCCAGGACCCTGCTCGTAGTGGCCCATCCCCGAGGCGACTCCCTGACCGCGCAGGTCGCGGAGCGCGCCCGCCTCCGGGCGGAGGCGGCGGGGAACTCCGTGGACCTGCTGGACCTGTACGCCGAGGGCTTCGACCCGAGGCTGACGCCGCGGGACGAACCCGACTGGCTGGACCGCGAGAAGCGGTACTCCCCCGAGGTGCACGCGCACATGCGGCGCATCGAGGAGGCCGACGACCTCGTGGTGGTCTTCCCGGTGTGGTGGTTCGCGCCGCCGGCGGTGGTGAAGGGCTGGATCGAACGGGTGTGGAACTACGGCTTCGCCTACGGGCGCAGCAAGCCGCGCCTGGCCGGCAAGCGGATGCTGTGGCTGGGCCTCGCGGGGCACGCGGCGGAATACTACGAGAGCACCGGGCTCGGGACGGCGTTGGAGCTGCAACTGCGGGTCGGCATATCGGAGTTCTGCGGGGTCGGCGAGTCGGCGGTGCGGCTCCTGTACGGCACGGAGTTCTCGGGGATCCCGGAGACGTTACGGCAGGAGCGGGCGCGGGAGGTGTTCGCGGCGGCCGAGGCGGTGCTCGCGGAATTCGACGGCACCGAGGCACCGGCCACGGCCGGCACGGCGATACCGGTGGGGATCTGAGACCTGTTCGACAGGCGGCTCGACAGGCCGTTCGGCAGGCAAGGACACGACGAAGGGAGAACGGAGAGGGAGAGAGGCGAAGAGCGCGAGAAGCGAGTGGGAGAGCGATACCTCGGAGCGATCCGAGACGGGTCCGGTGGCACGCCTGGAGGGGGGCGCGCCACCGGACCTTCGCGTTTCGCGGAGCGGACACCGACGCCTGACGGGCGGCGTTCGTGACGCGTGGCGGCTGCCGGCGGTGCTCGCCGAACAACGATTCCGGCGAGCTGTCACATTCGTGGCGGGCGGCGGGTCATGGGGGTGTGCCGCACGCGGCACGCCGGATCACCACCCCTCCGAGGAGCCTCTGATGTCCACCACCGCCACGATCGTCACCCTCGTCGCCGCCTTCATGGCCGCCTTCTCCGGGTTCTCCATCTTCCGTGGCGCCGCGTTCGTGGTCGAGCCGCTGGTCGAGTACGGCGTGCCGAAGTCGTGGTGGATGTGGCTCGCCACATCCAAGGTCGCGGGAGCGGTCGGACTGCTCGTCGGGTTCCTGGTGCCGGCCGTCGGCGTCGCCGCGGCCGTCGGGCTGGTCCTGTACTTCACGGGGGCCGTCATCACGGTGCTGCGCGCGCGCTCGTACGCGCACGTCGCCTTCCCGATGATCTACGCGGCTCCGGCCGTCGCCGTCCTCGCGCTGGTCTGAGACGCGCGCACGCACCGAGGGGCTGCTCGTGGAGAGCAGCCCCTCGGTGCGTGTGGGCGTCGGGCGGGCGGGGTTACTCGCCGCCGCCGATCGGGGGGATGCGGCGCAGGAGGGCCGCTACCGCCACCGCCGTCAGGAGGGCGAGGCCCGCGCTGACCAGGGAGGCCGAGTGGAAGCCGGAGGCGAACGCGTCCCGGGCGGCGGTGAGCAGGTCGGCGCCGAGGGCTTCGGGCAGCCGCGCGGCGGCGTCGGTCGCGCCGCCGATGGTGTCGCGGGCCGAGGCCAGCGCCTCGGCGGGGATGCCGGCCGGGGCGGCCGAGGCGACGTCGTCGCGGTAGACGGCCACCGCGACGCTGCCGGTGCCGGCGATGCCGAGGGCCAGGCCGAGGTCGTACGCGGTCTGCCCGGTCGCCGCCGCCGAACCGGCCTTCTCCGCCGGGGCGGAGCCCACCGCGAGGGCGGTGCCGAGGACGCTGATCGGGGCGATGCCGAACATGACCAGCGTGAGGCCGAGGGAGACGGCCACGACGCCGTCGACCGTCGAGAGCCAGAAGCCGATCAGGGTGAAGGCCAGCCCGGCGAGGATCACGTGGGCGGGGCGGACGCGGCGGGCGAGGACGGGGGTCAGCTGGGAGCCGAGGACCAGGCCGGCCGCTCCGGGCAGCAGCCACAGGCCGGCGGCGAGCGGGGTCAGGCCGCCGATGGCGAGCAGGTACTGCGGGACCAGGTACTCGATGCCGTTGAGGGCCATCATGCCGAGCAGCAGGGCCAGCAGGGCGCCGGTGAAGGCGCGACTGGAGAAGAGCCTCAGGTCGAGCAGCGGGGTGGCGAGCCGGTTCTGGCGGCGGACGAAGAGGACGGCGAAGACGGCGCCGACCGCGATGGCCGCCAGGTGGGAGCCCTCGGGGCCGAACTCGGCGAGCTTCTTGATGCCGTAGACGACGGGAAGGATCGCCAGCAGGAACAGTCCGGCGCTGGGCAGGTCGATGCGGCCGGCGGACGGGTCGCGGTACTCGGGGAGCAGCAGCGGCGCCAGGAGGACGACCGGGATCATGACGGGGACGCCGAGCAGGAAGACCGAGCCCCACCAGAAGCTGTTCAGCAGGACGCCGCCGATGACGGGGCCGATGGCGATGCCGACGGACAGGGCGGTGACCCACATGGCGATGGCGGTGGCCCGCTGGCGGGCGTCGGCGAACATGTGGCTGATGAGCGCGAGCGTCGACGGGAGGACGGCGGCGCCGGCGACGCCGAGCAGGGCGCGGGCCACGATCAGGGTGGTGGGGTTCGGGGCGTACGCGGCGAGCAGCGACGCGGCGATGACTCCGACGGATCCGGCGAGCAGCAGCTTGCGGCGCCCGATGCGGTCCCCGAGCGTGCCCATGATCACCAGGAAGCCGGCCGTCATGAAGCCGTACATGTCGGTGGTCCAGAGCAGTTCGCTGCTGGAGGGGCGCAGGTCGGCGGTCAGGTACGGGGTGGCCAGCCACAGGACGCCGAGGTCGGCGGTCATCAGGGTGACGGGCAGGAGCAGGACGGCGAGGCCCAGCCACTGGCGGGGGCCGGCCCGGGTGGGAAGTGCCTCTGAGGTGTCGGGGGCGGTGGTCGTCGAAGTCATGGGAGCAGCGTGCGGCGCCGCGTCTCGGGTTCGGCTCGGATGGTGTTGCGGTGGTGTTCCGGTCAAGGATCGGCCGGCGGGGACGAGCCGCCGGGGCCCGGGAGGGGGCCGGGCCCCGGCGCGGGGACCCTACGCCCAGGGGGCCAGGGGGTACCAGATGAGGTCGCGACGGGCGAGCATGCGCACGTCCCAGTACAGGACCATGAAGACGCCCGCGGCGACGAACGCGCCGGCCATCAGGGCGGAGACCCGGCTCGGCTTCGCGGTGAGCCGGCGGTGCAGGCGGTCGCCGAAGAGGCCGGTGACGATCAGGAAGAGCAGCGCGACGATGACGATGTTGCCGAGGGACTGGAGGGCGAACGCGGCGGCTCCGTAGAGCACGTTGTGGCTTTCGGCGGCGTCGCGGAACAGTTGGCGGAACAGCCCGAAGGGGCGGCCGATGAGCAGGGCACCGGTCATGGCGCCCATGACGAACATGGGCGCGCCGGGGAAGCGGGCGGTCAGCCGGGCGAGCGGGTCGCGCACCAGGCCGGCGGCGGCGAGGCCGAGGTAGGTCATGGCCAGGCCCATGACCCCGTAGACGACCATGGCCTGGATCAGGCGGGGCGAGAAGCCTCCGGCCGAGGGGGCCGTCTGGAACTGCGGCATGCCGGTGCCGACGAGGGCGACGACGACCCCGTACGCGGCGGAGACGACGAGCGCGCCGGCGGCGAGCTGCCCGAGGGGGCGCAGGGCGGCGACGACCCGGCCGCGGCGGGTGGCGACCTGGCCGGCGAGGGGCGCGACGGCGCTGAAGACGGCGATGTTGCAGGCGGTGAAGGTGCCCGCGACTCCGGTGGCGAGGGCGAAGGCGATGCCGGCGAGGGCGCCGGTGAGCGGGGCGTCCTTGGCGGGGTGGCCGAGGAGGGCCTCGGAGACGTTGGCGCCGATGGTCTGGTCGACGAACTCCGCCGACCAGACGACGGTCAGGGCGAAGCCGACGAGCGCGCCGAGCACGAGGACGAGGGCGCGGCGGCGCGGGGCGTGGCCGTTGAAGAAGAAGGACGGGGTACGGGTGGGACGGGGTGTGCGGCCGGTTGCGGCGGGACGGGGCGCGACCTGGGTCATGGCTTCCTTCTCGGGAGGCGGGGCGGGGACGGGGTGAGGGCCGGGGCGGGGTGCGCGGCGGCGTACGCACGGGCGCGCCGGTCAGGGCCGGGTGGCGGCGGCCGGGTCCGGCCGCAGGTCCGGTCGGCGGCGCGGCGGCCGGCGCCGGGCGGGGTCCCCGCGTGGCCGCGTCGGAGCGGTCGGCGGCGGGGGCGGCCGCGGTGGCGAAGGCGCCGGCCGCGCCGGAGCCGTCGGGGGCGGTGGCGCGTACGAGCGTGGTGGCGAGGGCGGCGGCCGGGAGGGAGAGGAGGACGGCGGTCATCGCGCCGGCGATGAACCAGCCCGAGGCGTCGCGCTCGGCCAGGTAGGTGGCGAGTGCGGGGGCCACGCCGCCGAGGGCGGCGGTGGTGAGGGCGTGCGGCAGGCCGATGCCCAGGACGCGGACCTCGGGCGGGAAGATGCCCGCCAGGATCGCGGGCAGGCTGGTGGTGGCGCAGGTGAGGAAGACGGCGCCGCTGCCGTAGGCGAGCAGCAGGCTCGCGACGTCCGCGCTCATGGTGAGGTACCCGTACGCGCCGACGACGGCGAACAGGGCGCTGGCGGCGGCGAGGAAGCGGCGGGGACCGACCTTGTCGGCGAGCAGGCCGAGGGGCACGTTGGCCACGATCACCAGGGCGGTGCCGCCGACCACCACCCAGAACATCGTCCCCGGTGAGGTGAGGCGGGCCCCCATCGCCGGGACGACGGCGGTCCAGGTGCCGCCGACGGTGGCGATGCCCGCGACGAAGAGCACCGAGACGAGCACCGGGCGCCGGTGCTCGACCAGGACGCGGCGCAGCGAGCCGCGCGTGGGGCGGCCCTGGACCTCGCGCCGGAAGACCTCCGTCTCGGTCATCCGGGCGCGCATCACCATGAGGACGACCCCGAGGGCGGCGCCGACGAGGAACGGCACCCGCCAGCCCCACGAGGCCATCGCCGCCGGCCCGAGCGAGCCGGTGAGTCCCGCGCCGAGGAGGGAGGCGAGGAGGACCCCGGAGGCGGTGGTGAGGGAGAAGAGGCTGCCGTAGAGGCAGGCCCTGCCGCGCGGGGCCTGTTCCATCAGGTAGGCGGCGGCGGTGGGCCATTCGCCGCCGGCGGAGACGCCCTGCGCGATGCGGGCGAGGAGCAGCAGGAGCGGTGCGGCCAGGCCGATGCGGCTGTAGTCGGGGGTGAGGGCGATGAGGAGCGAGGCGCCGGTCATGAGGCCGATGGCCAGCATGAGGGCGGGTCTGCGGCCGCGCCGGTCGGCGAATCGGGCGAGGAGGACGCCGCCGGCCGGCCGGGCGAGGACGCCGATGCCGAGGACCGCGAAGGCGCCGAGGAGGGAGGTGAGCGGGTGCGAGGACGGGAAGAACAGGGGGGCGAAGAGCGGGGCGAAGAGGGCGTACGCGAGCCAGTCGAAGGACTCCACGAAGTTGCCGACGACCGTGGCGGTGACCGCCCGGCGGTGGGAGGAGGACGGGGGCGTGGGCGAGGTCATGGGCTCTCCTGACCGGGGCTTCCTGCGGTACGGACGCATCATCGTCGCGAGCACCGAACCTACCTCCAACTCCCAGAATGCGAAGGTGGTTTGGGGCGTGCCGGTGCGCATTCCAGGAGACGTCCGGACGCCGGGCGAAGCCGAGAATGGGCAGCGGCGGGGGGCCGACCCGGGAAGGCGGTCGAGTTGACGGTGATCGTGAGCGCGGCGCCGGCGGCGCCGCTCGGCTCGCACGCGCTGTTGTTGTTCCTGTTGCAGGCGGGGGCGCTGTTGGCGCTGGCCTCGCTGCTCGGGTCGCTGGCGGTGCGGTGGCGGATGCCGTCACTGGTGGGCGAGTTGACCGCCGGGGTGCTGCTCGGGCCGTCCGTGTTGGGGAGCCTGGCGCCCGCGCTGTCGGGGTGGCTGTTCCCGCCGGACGCCGGGCAGGCACACCTGCTGGAGGCCGTGGGGCTGCTCGGGGTGCTGTTCCTGGTGGCGCTGGCGGGCACGCAGGTGGACCTGGGGCTCGTACGACGCCAGCGCGGTACCGCGCTGAGAGTGAGCGCGGGCGGGCTGTTGGTGCCCTTGGCGGGCGGGGTGCTCTGCGGGTTGGCGCTGCCGGCGACGCTGGCCGGGCCGGGCACCGATCCGCTGGTCTTCGCGCTGTTCATGGGCGTCGCCATGTGCGTGAGCGCCATTCCGGTGATCGCGCGGACACTGACCGACCTGCATCTGATGCACCGCCGGGTGGGGCAGCTGACCATGGCGGCGGCCGTCTTCGACGACGTGTGCGGCTGGGTGATGCTGTCGCTGCTGTCGGCGGTGGCGGTGTCGGGGCTGCACGCGGGTGACGTGGTGCGCTCGCTGGCCGCGCTGGCGGTGGCGGTGGCCGCCGCGGTGTGGGTCGTACGGCCGTTGGCGCGGCGGGTGTTGGAGCGCGAGCGGCCCTCGGGGGCGGTGCTGACCTCGCTGGTGGTGCTGATCCTGTTCGCGGCCGCCGGCAGTCAGGCGCTGGGTCTGGAGGCGATCGTGGGGGCCTTCGCGTGCGGGCTGGCGATCGGTTCGGTCGCCTCGTCCGGACGCGGGGACCTGACGGCGTTGCAACCGCTGCGGCGGATGCTCGACGGGGTGCTGGCGCCGCTGTTCTTCGCGTCGGCGGGGCTGCGCATCGACCTGACCGCGCTGGCCGACTCCCGGCTGGCGGGGCTGGCCCTGCTGGTGTTGGCGGTCGCCGTCGTCGGCAAGTTCGCGGGGGTCTTCCTCGGGGCGCTGGCCGGCCGGGTCAGCCGGTGGGAGGGGCTGGCGCTGGGCGCCGCGCTCAACGCGCGCGGGGTCATCGAGGTGGTGATCGCCACCGCCGGGCTGCGGATGGGGGTGCTCACCCCGGCCTCCTACACGATGGTGGTGCTGGTGGCCGTGGTGACCTCGCTGATGGCGCCGCCGATGCTGCGGTGGACGATGCGCCGGGTCGCCACGACCGACGAGGAGGAGCTGCGGCTGGCGGCGTACCGCAGGCTGTGGGAGCCGGTGCGGGCCGAGAAGCATTAGGGGGTGTCCGGCGGGTCAGGGCCGGGCCCGCGGCTGTCCGACCCTGATCCGAAAGACACCCCCTGGGCGACACGGCGACGCTGACGCGCCCCCTGCCCGTTGTCGGGCAGGGGGCGCGTGGTCCGTTCGGGGGGCGTCAGCGCAGGAAGCCGCGGGCCTCGCCCCAGCCGGCGGCGAGGTCGGCCTCGGTCTGGTTGAGGCGGGCGGTGACCACCTGGTCGAAGCCGTCCAGGAAGTACTGGTCGCCGGCGGCCGGCTCGACGCGGGCGCCGCTGGTGACGAAGCCGTCCACGACCTGCGCGAGGGTGGTGTCCGGGCCGACGCGGCCCAGGACGTAGCGGTCGGCGCCGGCCAGGCCGGGGAAGCCCGATTCGCGGTACGGGTACACGTCGCCCAGCAGGTCGATCTGGACCGAGGCCTGCGGGTGCAGGGTGGGCCGCATGTCCTCGGGCATGACGCGAATGAGTTCGGCGTCGGCTCCGGCGCGCAGGCTGTGCAGGGCGTAGCCGTAGTCGACGTCGAGGGTGGGGACGCGGGCGGCGACGCGTTCCTCGAAGGCGCGCAGGGCGTCCTGGAGTTCGATGCGTTCGGTGAGGGGGATCTTGCCGTCGGGGCGGCCGCTGTAGTCCTCGCGCAGCTTGAGGAAGTCGACGGGGCGGCCGGGGGCGGCGGCGTCGAGCTCCGCGATGAAGTCGACGAGGTCCAGGAGGCGGTCGGCGCGGCCGGGCAGGACGATGTAGCTGAAGCCGAGGCGCATCGGGCTGTCGAGGCCGGCCCGCAGTTCCTGGAAGCGCGTCAGGTTGGCCCGTACGCGGGAGAAGGCGCCGGACTTTCCGGTGGTGGCCCGGTACTCCTCGTCGTTCAGGCCGTACAGGGAGGTGCGGATGGCGTGCAGGTCCCACAGGCCGGGCTGGCGCTGCCAGGTCCGGTCGGTGAGCGCGAACGCGTTGGTGTAGAGGGTCAGGCGCAGGCCGCGGGCGGCGGCGCGGGCGACGAGGGCGCCGAGGCCGGGGTTGGTGAGGGGCTCCAGGCCGCCGGAGACGTACATGCGGTACGGGTCGTCGGTGGGCACCTCGTCGATGACGGAGGCGAACATCTCGTTGCCTGCGGCCAAGCGGTCGCCCTCGTAGCGGGCGCCGGTGACGCGGACGCAGAAGTGGCAGCGGAACATGCAGGTCGGCCCGGGGTAGAGGGCGACGATGTCGGGGACGGCGGGCCGGTTCGCGAGGACGGAGTCGAAGACGCCCTTGGCTTCGAGCGGCAGGACGGTGTTGGACCAGTACTTGCCGGCCGGTCCTGCGGTGACGGCGCTGCGCAGGGCCGGGACGCGGGCGAAGGCGGCGAGGAGGGCGGCGAAGGATTCCCGGTCCACGCCCAGGCGCAGGCGGGCGCTCTCCAGCGGGGTGAAGGGGTGGTTGCCGTAGAGGCGGGCCAGCTCGACGAGCCGGCGGGGCGCGTCGCCGCCCGGCGGGGGGCCGGCGGGGGCGGCCGGGCCGGCGGGGCCGGTGTGCGGGCCGGGCGCGGTCAGCAGGTGGCCGAGTGCCTCGACGGCGGCGCGCACGTCGGCGCCGGGGGCGGCGCAGCGGGCCACGGTGCGGGCCGCGGCGGCGTAGGCGGCGAGGGGGGACGCGGCCCGTGCGGTGGTGGTGTTCATGCGGGACCCTTCCTGTCGGTGCGCCGGTGACGGGCGGTCAGCTCGGCGCCGTGGGCCACGGCGAAGCGGATGGTCTCGCACAGCCGGCGAACGCTCTCCGGTCCCACGCCGGGGCCGGTGGGCAGGGAGATCGTCCGGGCGGCGAGGGCTTCGGTGTGCGGGAGGGCGTACGCCTGCCGGGACCGGTAGGGCTCCAGCAGGTGGCAGGGGGGCGAGCCGATGGGGGGCAGGACGAGGGCGTTCTCGGCGCGCAGCAGTTCCATGAGGAGGTCGCGGCCGAGGCCGGTGACGTGCTCGTCGACTTCGAGGACGGTGTACTGGTGGTTGTGGCGTTCGGTGTCGTCCGGGAGCCGCAGGGTGAGGCCGGGGATCCGGGCGAGTCCGTCCCGGTAGCCGCGTTGGCAGGCCTGGTTGGCCTCGACGTACGCGGGGAGGGCGTCGAGGGAGGTCAGGCCCATCGCGGCGGCGGCCTCGCTCATCTTGGCGTTGGTGCCGCCGGCCTGGGAGACCTCGTCGAGGCCCTTGCCGAAGTTGGCGAGGGCGCGGACGCGGGCGGCGAGCGCGTCGTCGTCGGTGACGATCGCGCCGCCCTCGAAGGCGCCGACGACCTTGGTGGCGTGGAAGCTGAAGACCTCGGCGGCGCCCGCCGCGCCGACGGGGACGCCGCCGTGGGTGCAGCCCAGCGCGTGGGCGGCGTCGAGGAACAGGTGCAGGCCGTGGTCGGCGGCGAGCTTCTCCAGGGCGGTGGTGTCGCAGGGGCGGCCCCACAGGTGGACGCCGATGACGGCGCTGGTGCGGGGGGTGACGGCGGCCCGCGCGAGGTCGGGGTCGATGAGTCCGGTGCGGGGGTCGACGTCGCAGAAGACGGGGGTGAGGCCGAGCCACTGGACGGCGTGGGCGGTGGCCGCGAACGTCAGCGACGGCATGATGACCTCGCCGGTCAGGCCGGCGGCGCGGACCAGCAGGTGCAGGGCGCTGGTCGCGTTGCAGGTGGCGACGGCGTGGCGGGTCCCGGCGAGGTCGGCGACGCGGGCCTCGAACTCCGCGCAGAGGGGGCCGCCGTTGGACAGCCACTGGTTGTCCAGGGCCCAGTCGAGGCGTTCGTAGAGCCGGACGCGGTCGACGGGGTTGGGTGTGCCGACGGACAGCGGCCGCAGGAAGGCCGCGCGGCCGCCGAACAGGGCGAGGTCGTCCAGGGTGCGTTTGAGGGCGCCCCGCCCCGGGGCGGGCGCGGGGGGCCCCGCCGTGCGGGCGGCGTTCACGCGCGGCGGCCGACGAACAGGCCGCGGCCGAGCGCCCCGCTTTCCGCGAGGTATTCGACGGTGCAGCCGGCGGAGCGGAACGCGGCCTCGTATTCGGCGCGGTCGAAAAGCCGCAGCGGATAGTCGTCGGTGAAATGCCGGATTCCGTTGTCCGGGTCGGCGACGGCGAAATGGACGGTCACCCTCGTTTCCCGGCCCTGGCGGGTGGTGCGGGAGAGTCGGGTGATGGCGCGGCCGGAGTCGGTGACCGCGCCGCCGCCGACGTGTCCGTCGAGGAAGGTCTCCGGGAACCACCACGGCTCGACGACGATCACCCCGCCGGGCTCCAGGTGGGCCGCGAACCGGCCCAGCGTCGCCTCCAGTTCGGCGACCGAGGTGACATGCCCGATCGAGCTGAACATGCAGGTCACGACGTCGAAGGTGCGGCCCAGGTCGAAGTCGCGCATGTCGCCCTGGTGGACGGGGACCTCAGGCAGCTTCTCGCGGGCCACCTCGACCATGCCCTCGGCCAGCTCGACGCCCTCGACGTGGTCGAAGAGGTCGCGGAAGGCCCTCAGGTGGGGTCCGGTGCCGCAGGCGACGTCGAGGAGGGAGGCGGCGTCGGGAAGGCGTTCGGTGACGAGGCGGCGTACTTCCTTCGCTTCGGCCGCGTAATCCTTGCCGGTGCCTTCGTAGAACGAGACGTAGATGTCAGCGAATTCTTTGCCGTACATGTATTCCCCAATGGCGTCGTATTCCGTCTACTCTCGGGCCCCGGGGAACAGCGGCGGTTCGTGCCCTGTCCCGTCCTCCCCGCATCAGACCGTCGCATCCGGCATGTCGGCGGGCATCTCCTGGATTGCCGAGTCACCGGCAGCGGGCGCGGGCGGCGCACACCAACGGAGGGGAACACCATGACGAAGCACGCGGCGGCGGCGAGGATACGAGCGATGGCGCTGGTCACGGCCCTGTTGTGGGGGGTCTCGGCGCCCGCGTCGGCGAGCGGCGGGGCGGACGGGGCCGACGGTGGGGCTGTCGCCGCCGAGGCGGCGGGGCGGCGGGCGGCGGTCTGCCGGGCCGCGTTCGAACGGGACTGGAGGCAGTACAACCGGTCCTTCGACGCCCGGGACGCGGACCGGCTGATGGGCCACTACCTGCCGGACGCCTCGAAGATCGACCCCGACGGCAGCTACCACCAGGGCCGTCCGGCGATCGACGGGCTCTTCCGCGGACTGTTCACGATGGACTTCACCAGCGAGTTCCGGGAGGTCCGCCGCACGGTCGTGGACTGCCGGACGGCGCTGCTGATCGTGGACTCCACGCTGGTGTTCCCGGAGTGGCAGTCCACGGAGCGGTTCATGTCGGCGCTGTCCTTCACCTACGAGCGCGGCCACTGGAAGGTGATCGCCAACGTGAGCACGCCGTCGGCCCCGCCGGCGCCCGCGCCGGCCGCCGGCTGAGCGCCCGCCGCGCGACTTCGGCAGGTCCGCGCGACGGGGCGCAATCCTGAAGATGCCCGGCGCGTCCGCGAGGTGGCACGGTCTGGCGAGGGGGGCGCCGGACAGGGCAAGGACGTTCGCGTTCCGCCGTCTTTCGCCTTGTTTCCGTCCTGCGAGAAAGGCCAGCGCTCATGACGACCGTTGCTGCAGAGCCGTGGGAGATCAACGTCTCCAAGCATGGGGACGAGCGACTGAGCGGGCCGCGCGGCCCGTGGTGGTTCACCGGCAAGAACCCCGTGCCGCACGGGTGTCCGGGGGTCGAGGCCGACGGGCACATCACCTCCCTGCCGTTGCCCGACCTCTCCTCCTGCGACCGCGCCGCGGTGCTGGACTACTTCGACAATTCCTGGGCGCTGACGGAGTCCCTCTTCGCGGGCCTGCAGACGGCCGAGGCCTTCTACCGGCCGCCGGCCCACAACCTGCGCCACCCGATGATCTTCTACTACGGGCACCCGGCCACCCTCTACGTCAACAAGCTGCGGGTCGGCGGCCTGCTCGGCGACGCGGTCGACGGTTACCTGGAGCAGGTCCTGGAGACCGGCGTCGACGAGATGTCGTGGGACGACCTGTCGAAGAACGAGATGCTGTGGCCCTCGGTCGCCGAGGTGCACGCCTACCGGGCGACGGTCTACCGGCTGGTCCGCGCCGTCATCGAGGCCACCGACTTCGCCCCCGACCTCGGCCGCCCGATCACGATGAAGGACCCGGCCTGGGCGCTGTTCCTCGCCTTCGAGCACGAGCGGATCCACCTGGAGACCAGCTCCGTGCTCATCCGGGAGCTGCCGCTGCGCCTCGTGGCGGCGCACCCGTCGTGGCCGGCGCCCGCGCCCCTGCGGCGTACGGGCGCGGCCGGCAAGCCGACCGCGGGCGCGGTGCCGGAGAACGGCATGGTGGCGATCCCGGGCGGCCGGGCGCACCTGGGCAAGCCGGAGTCGTTCCCGTCCTTCGGCTGGGACAACGAGTACGGCAGCCGTGACGTGGACGTCGAGGCGTTCGAGACCTCGCGCTTCATGATCAGCAACGGCGAGTACCACCGCTTCGTCACGGACGGCGGCTACCGCCGGCCCGAGCTGTGGTCGCGCGAGGGCTGGGACTGGCGGGCCTTCCGCAACGCCAAGTGGCCGCAGTTCTGGGTGCCGGACGGGCCGAGCGGGCTGCACGCCTACCGGCTGCGGACCACCTTCGACGAGATCGACATGCCGTGGGACTGGCCGGTGTGCGTCAACTACCACGAGGCCAAGGCGTACTGCGCCTGGCGCGGCGGCGAGGACGGGCGCGACTACCGGCTGCCCACGGAGGCGGAGCACCGGCTCGTGTGCGACCTGCCGGCGGAGCCGGGCGTGGCCGACGACCCGGTGATGCGCGAGGACGGCGTCGCTCTGCGCGCCCGCGGCGTGAACCTGAACCTCGCCTGGGGCTCGGAGTCGCCGGTCGACCACTCCCCCGCCACCTCCCACGGCGTGCACGACGCGATGGGCAACCTGTGGACCCTGTGCGAGGACACCCTCAACCCGTTGGAGGGCTTCGAGGTCCACCCGTACTACGAGGACTTCAGCACCCCCTGCTTCGACGGCCGGCACCACATGATCCTCGGCGGTGCCTTCATCAGCACCGGTGACGAGGCGAGCGTCTGGGCGCGCTTCCACTTCCGGCCGCACTTCCTCCAGCAGGCCGGCATCCGCCTGATCTCGGCCGCCGCCGAGGCCTCCGTAGAGGCTTCGGTCGAGGCTTCGGTCGAGGCTTCCGTCGAGGCGGCGTACGGGTCCTACGAGGGGCGCGAGATGCTCGACCGCTACCTGCTGATGCACCACGGCAGCGTCGAGGAGACCCTCGGCCGGGCCGACCACCCGCTCGCGCCGGCGCACGGCTTCCCGCAGCGGGTGGCCGCCGCCGTGCTGCGCGAGGCCAAGCGGTCGGGTACGCCGCTGCGCCGGGTCCTGGACGTGGGCTGCTCGGTCGGCGGCACCTCGTTCGCGTTCGCCCAGGGCGGGGTGGCCGAGGTCGTCGGCGTCGACCTGAGCAGGCTGTTCGTCGAGGCCGCGACGGAACTGGCGTCGGGTGCGGCGGTGGCGTACGAGCGCGCGGACCAGGGCGAGAACCGTACGGCCCTGGAGGCGCGCGCGCCCCGGCCGGCGGCCGGCTGCGCGGTGTCCTTCGAGGTCGCGGACGCGGGCGCGCTGCCCGCGGGGCTCGGCCGCTTCGACGCCGTGGTGCTGGCCAACCTGCTGGACCGGGTCGCGGACCCCGAGGCGCTGCTGCGGCAGTTCACCGAGTCCGACACCTTCCTCGGCGAGGGCGGCCTGCTGCTGGTGGCCGACCCGTGGACCTGGCGGGCCGAGTGCACGGACCGGTCGCGCTGGCTGGGCGCCCGGCGCGGGGCTCCGACGAGCGAGGTGGAGGTGCGGCGCCTGCTCGGCCACGCCTTCGACCAGGTGGCGGAGTCCGACGAGCCGGCGGTCCTGCGCGACCACGCCCGTCACTTCGAGGTGCTGAGCGCCGACGTCTCGGTGTGGCGCAAGCGCTGATCGGCGTACGCCCCTCCCCCTTCGATCTCCTGGAGTGAGCACATGTACGAGCAGCCAGTCGCCGAGGTGTACGACGAGGTCTACCGGGGACGCGGCCGCGACTACGCGGGCGAGGCGAAGGAGGTCCGCGAACTGGTCCTGGAGCGGCGTCCCGAGGCCTCGTCCCTGCTGGACGTGGCCTGCGGGACCGGCGCCCACCTGACGGCGTTCCGCGACCTGTTCGCGCACGTCGAGGGCGTGGAGCTGTCGCCCGGGATGCTGGACGTGGCCCGGACGCAGCTGCCGGGGGTTCCGGTGCACCGGGGGGACATGCGCGACTTCGACCTGGGCCGCACCTTCGATGTCGTGACCTGCATGTTCAGCTCGATCGGGCATGTCGCCTCGGTGGCCGAACTGGAGGCGACTCTGCGCCGGTTCGCGGCCCACCTGGAGCCCGGCGGAGTGATCGTCGTCGAGCCGTGGTGGTTCCCCGACACCTTCCTGGACGGGTACGTGACGGGCGCGGTGGTGCGCGAGAGCGAGCGGACCGTGGCCCGGCTGTCGCACTCCGCCCGGGTCGGCGGGCGCTCGCGGGTGACGGTGCACTTCGTGGTGGCCGATCCGCGCGCCGGGCTGAGCCACTCCACCGAGGAGTACCTCGTGTCGCTGTTCGAACAGGGCGAGTACGAGGCGGCGTTCCGCGCGGCCGGTTGCCGGGTGGAGTACGTCGAGGGCGGGCCGCACGGCCGGGGCTGGTTCGTGGGCATCCGCGAGGCGCAGCCGATGGCCGCGGCCTGAGCCGCACGCACGTCGAACGGGCCGAGGGGCCGGAGGAATCCCTCCGGCCCCTCGGCCTGTGTGGGGCGTACGGGCGGGCGGCAGGACTCCCCTCCCGACCTGCTGGTGTGCCACGATGGCCGCCGGGAGGCGGGATGCACTATGTGGTGCTGGGGGCATTCATCGCGTTTGCTCTGGCGGTGGCGATAAGTGGTGTGGTCGGGCTTCTCACCGGTTGGATCCATCCCTGGGAGCGAGCCCGGGTCCTGCGTCCTGTGCCTCATGGACTTGGTCAGGTGCTGACGGGGAGCGGCCTCTGTTGTTTTTTCAGTGCCTTCGCCTTCAACCTGTCAGGGAACGCACTCGCTTCGTTCATGGCGGTGGGCGCCGGGCTCTTGCTCGCTGGAACCGTCCTGGTCGGTGTATCCCGATTTCCAGACCGCTGAAGCTCCTGATGACCGGATCGGAACCCGGATCTTCTCCAGGACCGGCTTGAACCGGGTGCAGTCCGCCTGCTGACCTGGTGTGACGATCAGGGACCACCTGTCGCAAGCCCGCGCCGCACGAGGCGGCGCGGGCTTCGCGGCTCGGGTCGGAGGTAGGACTCCGGGGCCGGTCAGGCCGGGGCGGGGACGGTCAGGCGGGTGCCCTGGTGGACGGCTGTGGTCAAGGCCGCCCAGGAGGTCAGTTCGACCAGCGCGCGGTCCGAGGGGTGGTGGCGGCGGAACGCGGCGATGTCCGCGTCGGTGACCCGGTACGGGGCGAAGGCGGTCAGCAGCGCGAGGCGGGCCGTGGCCGCGGCGGCGGGATCGGGTGTGCCCCGGCCCGGCGCGGGGTCGAGCCAGGCGCCGCTCAGTCCGGGCGGGCGTCCGTCCCAGGCGGCGAGGCGGTCGCGCAGGTCCTCGCGTACGGGCCCGGGGACCCAGCGGGCCGCCTGGTCCACGGCGGCCACCGCGCGGGCGAGGGCGCGGGCCACCTCGGGCCGGCCGTCCGCCCAGTCGAGCCCCGGTGCGGGTGGCGCGGGCGGCAGCAGGTCCAGGGACAGCCCCGGCGGCAGCCGGCCGGGGTCGTCGGCGCGCATGCCCCGGGCGACCGTGCGCATGAGGGGCTCGCGCAGGAAGCCGGGCGCCGCGTCGGGGACGGGCGAGTCGGCGAGGAAGACGCTGACCATGCGGTTGAGGTAATGGAAGGTGACGGCCACCCCGGCCAGTTCGGGGGTCCGGGCGGCCGGGAACGGTGCCCGCGGGGCCGTGCCGCCGGCCCAGGCGGACAGGGCGGCGACCGCCTCGGGGGCCTGCGCGGGGAGCACGGCGGCCTTCGACCGGTGCACCTCGACGCAGTACGGGCAGGCGTTGGCCCGCGACACCGCCGTGGCGACGGTCTCCTTCTCGGCGCGGGTCGCCGCCACGTCGACGAGGAGCGTCTCGCGCAGCAGGAGCCAGCTCGCGGCGAGCGCGGTGGGGGCCGGTGAGTGCAGGGCCAGCGGCGGGGCGAGGACGCCGAAGTCCCGCCGGGCCTGCGCGTAGACGCGGGCCACCACGCCGCTCGCCCGGCCGGGCGGGACGGCCTTGACGTGGCGGATGTCGCGCAGCGCGCCGCGCAGGACGGCCCGTACGAGGGGTCTCATCGGCGCCCGCCCTGTTCCGGGCCGGGCGGCGTGGCAGGGGCGGGGCGCGAGGGTCGGGCGGGGCGGGCGGCGACGCGGCTGATGATCTCGTTGACCATCAGGCTGCTGGTGGACAGCTGACGGTGGATCGGCTCGGTCTCGGCGGCCCGGCGCAGGGCCCAGCGGTCGCGCTGGGCGGCGTACTGCTCCATGAGCAGCCGGACGAGGGCGGTCGCGGCGCCCTGGGCCGCGTCCGCGCTGTAGACGGGGGAGAAGGCGGCTCCGAAGACGTCGACGGCCGGAACGGCGGCGCCGGCGGGCGGCTGCGGATCGGGCGGTCCGGCCCGTTCGCCGCCGCGGTGGCCCTGCGGATCCTCGTCTGCTCCCGGGGGTGGCTGATGCGTGTCGCGCATGCTCTGACTCCCTCCGTGCGCCGGGCGTCGCTGTGCCTCCATGGTTGGGGCGCGGCGCCGTCCATGGCGTCTCTCTGCGTGCGGAGGTGAAGGGGGCGTACTACCGCGCCGGGTCTTCCGGGATGCTCAATCGCCCTCGTACGCGGCCCACTTGACCATGTTTCCTTGCGGCCCCCGGGCACGGTCACTTTGATGCCCTGCATGACTGGGAGACTGTTCACATCGGAGTCCGTGACAGAAGGCCACCCCGACAAGATCGCTGACCAGATCAGCGACCGCATCCTCGACGCGCTGCTGAGCCAGGACCCCCGGTCCCGGGTCGCGGTGGAGACACTGGTCACCACCGGGCTGGTGCACGTGGCGGGAGAGGTGTCCACGAGCGGGTACGCGGACATCGCCGCGCTGGTGCGGCAGAAGATCCTCGACATCGGGTACGACTCCTCGGCGAAGGGCTTCGACGGCGCCTCGTGCGGCGTCTCCGTCTCGCTCGGGGCGCAGTCGCCGGACATCGCGCGCGGTGTGGACGTCGCGTACGAGGCGCGCGTGGAGGGCGGCGAGGACGACGAACTGAGCCGGCAGGGCGCGGGCGACCAGGGCCTGATGTTCGGCTACGCCTGCGACGACACCCCCGAACTCATGCCGCTGCCCGCCCACTTGGCGAACCGGCTGGCGGAGCGGCTGACGCGGGTGCGCAAGGACGGCACCTGCCCGTACCTGCGCCCCGACGGCAAGACGCAGGTGACCATCGAGTACGACGGGGAGCGCCCGGCGCGGCTGGACACGGTGGTGGTGTCCTCGCAGCACGCGGCGGACGTGGACGTCGACGCGCTGCTGGCGGTCGACATCCGGCAGTACGTGGTGGAGCCGGAGCTGAAGGCGCTGGCCGAGCGGGGGGTGGACCTGGCGAGCGACGGCTACCGGCTGCTGGTCAACCCCACGGGGCGGTTCGAGATCGGCGGGCCGATGGGCGACGCCGGACTGACCGGACGCAAGATCATCATCGATACGTACGGCGGCATGGCCCGGCACGGCGGCGGCGCGTTCTCGGGGAAGGACCCCTCGAAGGTGGACCGCAGCGCGGCGTACGCGATGCGGTGGGTGGCCAAGAACGTGGTGGCGGCGGGGCTGGCGCGGCGCTGCGAGATCCAGGTGGCGTACGCGATCGGCAAGGCCGAGCCGGTGGGGCTGTTCGTGGAGACGTTCGGGACGGAGACGGTGCCGGCCGCGCGCATCGAGCGGGCGATCGGCGAGGTCTTCGACCTGCGGCCGGCGGCGATCGTGCGCGACCTGGACCTGCTGCGGCCGGTGTACGCCGAGACGGCCGCCTACGGGCACTTCGGCCGGGAGCTGCCCGGGTTCACCTGGGAGCGGACCGACCGGGCCGACGCCCTGCGCCGCGCGGTGGCGGAGAGCGCCTGACGGACAGCCCCCTGTCCGCACCGGTTCCGGTCCGGTTCCGGTCCGGTTCCGGTTTTCCGGGCCGGGGCCGGGCGGCTGCCGCCGATGTCGCGCCCTGTTCGGGCCGGTCGGCCCGGACGGGTCCGCCTTCTGCCTCCTGGAGGAACCCGATGGCGTTCAGTTCCGCACGTTCCGCGACCCGCCCGGCGCCGACCCGCCCGGCCGGAACCCGCCCGACGCCGCGCCGCCCGACGCCGTCCCGTCCGTCGGCCGGGCGGTCGGCGATTCCGCGTCCGGGGACTCCGCGTCCGGCAGCCGCGCGGTCAGCGGTACCGCGTCCGGCAGCCGCGCGGTCGGCGGGTGGGCGGTCGGCGGGTGGGCGGTCGGCGGGCGGGGTCATGGGACGCGCTGATTCGGCGTCGCGGGCGGGGTACGCGGCCGGCCGGCGGGTGGGGCACCCGGCGGGCGCGCCGGCCGGTGGTGATCGCGCCCGGCCAGGGGTCGGGCCGCTGGAGCGGCCGGCCGGCGCCGCGCACGTGTGGCTGGCGGACGCCTCGCGCCCGCCGCGCGCGGAGCACTCCCGGCGCGGGTGTTGGACGCCCGGGAGCGCCGCCGGGCGGCCTCGCTGCACCGGTACGCGGACCGGCGGTGCTACGTCGCCGCGCACGTGGCGCTGCGGGTGCTGCTCGGGGCCTACCTGGGGCTGGCGCCGGAGCGGGTGCGGCTGGTGCGCGAGCCCTGCCCGTGCTGCGGGGAGCCGCACGGCCGGCCCGCGGTGGCGGGCGCCGGGCTGCACTTCTCGCTCTCGCACAGCGGGGATCTGGCGCTGTTGGCGTTCGCCGCGTCGCCGGTCGGGGTGGACGTGCAGGTCACGGGCGCGGGCGGCGATGTCGCCGAGGAGGTGCGCGGGGTGCTGCACCCCCGGGAGGAGGCGGAGCTCGCGCGGTGCGACGCGGCCTCGCGGATGGACGCCTTCGCGCGGGCCTGGGTGCGCAAGGAGGCCTACCTCAAGGGGCTGGGCACGGGCCTGGCCCGCTCCACCGCGCTGGACTACCTCGGTACGGGCGCCTCCCCCGCGTCCGGGCCGCCGGGCTGGCGGGTCGAGGACGTCGCCGTCCCGGCGGGGTACGCGGCGGCGCTCGCGGTCCGCGACCCCGCGGATCAGTAGCCCGTTCCGGCGGGTTGGGCGCGGCGCGTGCCCAGGTCGGACAGGGCGGTGAGGACCATCGGCGGGTGTTCGGCGAGGCGGCGCAGCAGGTGGGGCAGCCAGTCGGTGCCGTAGGCGGCGTGGATGCGGCAGGGGCGGCCGGCGTCGCGGTGGTGGCGCAGCAGGTCGGGGCGGACGCCGTGGAGCATCTCGATCTCGGTGTCGCGCCCGACGAGCCCGGTCCGGACGGCCTCGGCGAGCAGGTCGGGGTCCTGGGTGGCCAGGCTCAGGCGGACGCCCCGGTCGAGGAGCCGGCGGGCGAGGTGCAGGTAGCGGTCGTCGAGGGCGGGGCCCCGGCCGAGGGCGACCTCGGGGGGTTCGCGGAACTCGCCCTTGACGAGGCGGATCATGCGGCCGGGCAGGGCGACGCGTCGGATGTCGTCCTCCGTGCGGTGCAGGTGGGCCTGGAGGGTGAGGCCGAGGTTGGCGTACCGGTCGGCGAGTTGACGGTGGACGCCGAGCACGGCGTCGACGGTGGGTGCGCGGTCCATGCCGAGGACGACCTCGCCGCCGCGCGCCTCGGCGGCGGCGGCGATGCGGGCGGCGCGGCGTACGGCGCCGGGGCGGGAGGTGGCGAGGCCCAGGCGGAAGAGGTCGACGCCGAGCCGTTCGGGGGCGGCCCGGCGGCCGAGCAGCGCGAGGTACTCCTCGGTGGTCCGTTCGCCGTACGCGGGTCCGGCGCCGGCCTCACCGACGAACTCGGCGGTGACCGCGTACCCCTTGGCCCGCAGCACGGCCAGGGCCTGGAGGAACTCCTCGCGGCCGGGGGCCAGTACGTAGCGCAGTGCGGCGGGGGCGAGGATCTCGCGCAGGGCCGAGCCCGGGGTGCCGGCGGCGGCGAGGCAGCGGGGGTCGGCGGCGAGGACGCGCAGGCCCTCGGCCGCGGCCTCGTACAGTGCGCGCTGGGAGAGCTCCTGCATCACGACGGCACCTCGGCCTTCTCGTGTAACCCCGGGCGGAACGCGGGTCCTGACGGTGTGCCCCTTCGACTGCTTGGCACTCAACCTCTTGGCACTCGATCGCTGGGCACTCAACCGCTTGGCAATCCGTTGCCACATCCTGGCAACATCTTGCCTCATACATCATCCCGTTGGCAATGCCGACCACGTGAAACCGCCGCCCGCGGGGGCCTGTTCGGCTCCCCCGCGGACGGCGGTGGTGGACGCGAGGAGCGTCAGGCTCCCCGTACGGCGGCGGGTGTCGTCGTCCGTTCGCGGGCCCGGACCAGGGATTCGGTGGTGAGCCGCCAGATGTCGGCCGCGAGGTCGACGCTGCCGGCCTCCTGGGCCTGCGCGGCGAGCCGCTGCAGCCCCGCCAGGCCCTCTTCCTCCGCGCCCTCCAGCAGGAGCAGCCGGCAGCCCAGGACCTCCAGGCGCACCCGGTCGCGATAGGTCATGCGCAGCTCGGAGCGGCCCAGCCGGTCCAGGAGGGCGCGGGCGTCCATGATCCGGCCCTCCAGGAAGGCCAGTTCGGCGCCGAGGGCCATCAGCTCCTGTTCGAGGGCGGGGGTGCCGGCGAAGGGCAGTCCGCTCTCGGCGGCCTCGACGTACTGCTGGGCGACGTCCGGCTCCGGCGGGAACTTCTGCAGGTGCAGGCGGGCGGCGGCCACGCGCAGCCGGAGCCACAGGGTGAGGTTCTCGCGGCCGCTGTAGCCCTGGAGCGCGCGCTCCAGGAGGTCCTGCGCGGGGGCGAACTCGCCTTGGCGGACCCGGACCGCCGCGGCGGTCCACATGGCCTCGGCCCACAGGGCGTCGGACTGGCCCTCGACCAGGGTGGTCAGCTCGTCGGCGTGGCCTCGGGCCTCGGGCAGCCGGCCCGCCTCGGCCTCGACCGATACGAGGACCAGCAGGGCCGTCGCCATGTCCTGGCGGGAGAGCCCGCCGTCCCGGGCCAGCCGGTGGGCGGTGGCGGAGGCCTCGATGGCCGCGCCGATCTCGCCCGAGGCGCGCATGCACCGGGCGAGCTGGGTCAGGCCCCGGGCGCGCAGCTCGGTGAGCCCGGTCTCGTCGCCGAGGTGGACGAGTTCGTCGAGGTAGGCGCGCTCCTGCGCGAGTTCGCCGCGGCGGCGCTTCCACTGGGCGAGCAGCCACAGGCTCTGCCAGCGCAGCAGGGGGTCCTGTTCGCGCGCGGACTTGAGGGCCTCGGCGAGGAGTTCGCCGGTCTCGTCGGAGTCGAGGGAGGTGGCGATGGTCAGGCTCTGGACCAGCGAGCCGGCTCTGGTCTGCTCGAACTCGGCCGGGCTGATGCCGAGCCGCTCGGCCAGGTAGGCCACGGCGCGCTCGGTCGGCTGCCGGGCCCCCGATTCCAGGCGGGACAGGTAGCCCGCCGACATGCCCTCGCCGGCGACGGCGGACTGGGCGAGGCCGCGCTCGGTCCGCAGTTGCCTGAGACGGCGCCCGAAGGATGGCTGCTCCAACACGTGTTTGCCCTCAACGGTCTCGACGAACGGCTGGGATCGGCGTACCGGGGTGTTCAGAGTCTCACCATCTTGCCGCATCTGTGCCACAGGCTTCCACCCACATGTGCCAAAGAGTAGCGACACGGCCTGGTTCACGGCAAGGATTTCCGGCGGATACGCCCCCTGCGAACAGGCACGTTCGGGTGAAATGGGCTTGTCGGCATGGCAAGTTGACCCGCAGCATGCTTGGCAAGTCATTGCCATGACGGTCGACGTTGCCCTACTTTTGCTTGACAGACCCCAGGCCAACAGGAGGCGGCGTACATGACCCGCGACCGTTCCCACGACATCGCCGTCACCGGCATGGCCGCCCGGTTGCCAGGCAGCGGCGACTTCCCCGTGCGGTGGCGGGCCCCGCACACGGACGGCCCGCGCCACCGGCTGATGTTGGAGGCCGTGCGCCGGGCGCTGGGCGACACCGGCCCCGAGCCGTACTCCGAGGCGGCGTCCACGGGCGTGTACGCGGCGGGTGCCACCGGGCCCGGCCACGCGGCCCGGCGCATCGCCCACCGGCTCGGACTCACGGGTCCGGTGCGGGACTTCCCCGCCTCGCAGGGCTCGGCGCTGGTCACCGTACGGGCCGCCGTCGAGGCGCTGCGGGCCGGGGAGTGCGATCTGTGCGTGGTCGTCGCGGGGCACGGCGTCGGCGGCCCGGAGGCCGCGGGGCAGGGGCCGTCGGCGGCGGGGGCCGCCTGCCTGGTGCTGCGCAGGCTCGACGAGTTGCCGGCCGGGGCCCCGCGCCCGTACGGGGTGATCCTCGACGCGGCCGTCGCCTCCGGCCCGGAGCGCGGGGCCGGCCGGCCGGGTGCGGACACCGCCGGGCTGACCCCGCTGGTCGACGCCCTGTTGCTGCTGCGCGCGCCGACCGGGAGCCGGGGCCCGCGCGGATCGGGGACGCCCGCGCCCATGTCCTGCTGGCCCCCGCGCCGCGACCGGCCGCCCACCGGGCGCACGGCGCGCCCTGGACGGCGGCCCGGCCCGCAAGCCGCCTGCCGGCGGCGCAGGCCCGCGTACGGGAGCTGCCGCCGGCCGGGGAGCACGACGGTTGCGGGGTACGGGAGTTCGTGGTCGGTGCCTGGTGCGAGCTGCTGCGCCTGCCGGGCGGGCTGACGGACCACTCGGACTTCTTCGCGCGCGGCGGGGACTCGCTGCTCATCACGCGCCTCGCCCGGCGGATCTCGCGCGAGTTCGAGGTGGAGGTGACGGCGCCCGAGCTGTCCCGCCGCAACCTGGGCGACCAGGTGACCCTGATCCGCTCCCGCCGCACCACCCCGCGCGCGGCGTAGGCCGTGTCTGGTGGATCATGCCGGGCTCGCGACGCCCGGCACGGCGACGCACGGCACGGGACGCTGCTCCCTGATCCGGCCTGATCCACACGGCACGACCCAAACCGCCGGTCTCCGCTCGCCCGGATCTCCGCGTCGGCGGCGCCCTCGGGCCGTAGCCCCCTGCGGGCTCGACCGCCGCGGCCTGACACCGCCCCGGCCCGCCTGCGGGCCGGCCCACGCCCCCGGTACCGGCCTCGGGGTGTCGTCGAAGTCCCTCCCCAGCCGGCACTGAGAGGTGCCCCCGGGCCGCCCTCCAGGCGGCCGACGCCTTCTTCGCGGAGACCCCCGAGGGGCGCACCCCCTTGCTCACCGACTCCCCGTGCGGCCGGCCGCGCGCGCAGGCGCGGCGAGCGTCGCGCGGCGCGCGCACGCCCCCTGCTGCCCGGTCCGACGGCCACCCTGCCGGCGGCCTCTCGCGCACGCCGAGCCGGCCGACCGGCCGCCGGGGCCGGGAACGGCCCTCCGGCGGTGGCTTACCAGCCGGCTGCGCGGCCTGCCGCCCGGCGCGGTACCGGCCGCGTGCTCCGACGCTCACGAGCCCGGCCCTCCCCGGGCTCACCACCGCCCGACACCCGCCGCCCCGACGCGCCTCACCGGGCGCGCCCCGCAGCCCGGCGGACCGGCCGCCGGGGCCGGGAACGGCCCCCGGCGGTGGTGGGGTTGCCGGCCGGCTGTGCGGCGTGCCTACCGGGGCTGCCGCCGGGTCCGGGGTTCGGCGCGGCCGCCTTCCACCGCGACACCGTGCGGTCGGTGCGGCGAGTTGCCAAAGTCTGGCAATTCATTGCCACCCCCTTCCGGCTCCACTAGGTTCTGGCCGTCGCGAACTCTGCGACTCCCGCCGAGTCCGACTCATCGAGGAGACGCCATGCGTACCGTCCTTCGCGTTGCCCGCCTCACCGCCGTCGCCGACGGGCCCGACGACATCGGCTGGCCCTGACCGGCCGGCGCCCACCACCCCCATGAGATGGCTGGAGCGCACGACCCCCCGCCCCGAGGCGGGATGGCGGCTGATCTGTTTCCCCCACGAGGGGGGTTCGGCCCGCTTCTTCGACACGTGGGGCGATCGCCTCACCGGCACCGAGGTGTACGCGGTGCGCTATCCGGGGCGCGGGCCCCGGTCCGACGAGCCCTGCCCCACCGAGGTGCATCAGCTGGCGGCGGCGATCGCCCGCGCCGTACTCCCGCTGGCCGACCGTCCGGTCGCCCTGTTCGGGCACAGCCTCGGCGCCTGGGTGGCCTTCGAGACCGCGCGGTGGCTCCAGCGGGCCGGCTCGCCGGTGGGCCACCTGTTCGCCTCGGGCGCGCACGCCCCGCAGACCCGTACGGGCCTGGGGGCCGGCCGCACCCCGTACGGCCACGACGCCGTCGCCGCCGCCCTCGTGGAGATCGGCGGACGTGACGGCCGGCAACTGCTCGACCCGGCGCTGCGCCGGATGGTGCTGCCGTACGTGACCGCCGACCACCGGATGCTGGACGGCTACGTGTACCGGCAGGGGCCGCCGCTCGACTGCCCGGTGACCACCGTCGTCGGGGTGTCCGACCCGCACGTCACCCCCCGGGACACCGCCGCCTGGGCCCGGTTGACGCGGCACGGGCACCGGGGGTACACCGCGCCGGGCGGCCGCCTGTACCTGACCGCCCACCCTCCGCTGCGGCTGATCGAGGCCGTGTCCGCGCCCGTGGCCGCGCCCGTGGCCGCACCCGCACCCGTACCCGCCGGCGCCGGCGCCCCGCACCGCTCCTGAAGGGAACGACCATGCCCCACATCACCCTCGACAACGACCTGCCCGGCATCAGCGGCCTGCTGACCCAGCGGCCCGACACCGCGGCACCGCTCGGCGCCCTGGCCGACGCGCTGCTGCGCGTCTCGACGCCGTCGCTCGGCCCCGGCGACCGGGAGCTCATCGCCGCGTACGTCTCCGAGCTCAACGGCACCCGTTTTTGCTCCGACTCGCACCGCGCCTTCGCCGCCGCCCAACTGACGGGCGGCCAGGAGCTGGTCAAGGCCGTGCTCGCCGACCTCGACACGGCCCCGATCAGCGCCCTGACGCGCGCGCTGCTGCGGATCGCCGCCGAGGTGCGCGGGCCGGTCGGCGCGGTGAGCGACGCGGCGGTGGAGGCGGCCCGCGCCGAGGGCGCCGACGACGCCGACATCCACGACACCGTGCTCATCGCGGCGGCGTTCTGCATGTTCAACCGGTACGTGGACGGCCTGGCCACCAAGCTCCCCGACAGCGAGGGGTACTACTGCGAGTCGGCCCGACGGGTCGTCAGCCGGGGCTACACCGGTGCCCGCTGAGGCCCGGCCGGGCCCGCCGCCGAAGGCCCCCCGACCACCGGTCCCCTTCCTGGACCTCCGGGCCCCCTACGCGGAGCTGCGCGCCGGTCTCGACGCGGCCTGGGCCCGGGTGATGGGCTCGGGCCGCTTCGTGTTGGGGCCGGAGGTGGAGGCGTTCGAGGCGGAGTTCGCGGCGTACTGCGGCGGCGCGCACTGCGTCTCGGTGGGCGACGGCGGGTCCGCGCTGGAGCTGATCCTGCGCGGTCTGGGGATCGGGCCCGGGGACGAGGTGATCGTGCCGGCCCACACCTTCGTGGCGACCTGGCTGGCGGTCTCCGCCACCGGGGCCCGGCCGGTGCCGGCCGAGGTGGACGAGCACACCTGGACCCTGGACGCCGCCGCCGTGGCGGCCGCCGTCACCCCGCGGACCCGCGCGGTGATTCCGGTGCACCTCTACGGGCATCCGGCCGACCTGCGGGCGCTGCGCGCGTGCGCCGGGCGGTACGGGCTGGCGCTGGTGGAGGACGCGGCGCAGGCGCCGGGGGCGCGGGTGGACGGGCGTCGGATCGGCTCGGGGGACTCGACGGTCGCCTTCAGCCTCTACCCGGGCAAGAACCTGGGGGCCGTCGGCGACGGGGGCGCGGTGGTCACCTCGGACGGGGAGCTGGCCCGCCGGATCCGGCTGCTGCGCAACTACGGCTGCGAGGTGAAGTACCGGCACGAGGTGCGGGGCACCAACTCGCGGCTGGACGAGCTCCAGGCGGCCGTCCTGCGCGTGAAGCTGGAGGTCCTCGACGAGTGGAACGCCCGCCGGGCCGACGTCGCCAAGCGCTACCTGGCCGCGTGGGACGGGCTGCCCGGGTTGACGCTGCCCCGCGTGGCGCCGTGGGCGGCCCCGGTGTGGCACCTGTTCGTCGTGCGCTGCGCGCGACGCGAGGAGTTGCGCCGGCTGCTGGAGGCGGCCGGGGTCGAGACGCTGATCCACTATCCGGTGCCGGTGCACCGCAGCGGCGCGTACGCCGACGCCGGCCTGCCCGCGGGTGCCTTCCCGCTGTCCGAGCGGCTGGCGGACGAGGTGCTGAGTCTGCCGATCGGTCCGCACCTGTCCGCCGGTCAGGTCGAGCGGGTCGTCACCGCGCTTGAGGAAGCCTTTACCCGGATCGGCTGATCGGGGAGCCGTTTGCGCATCCTCGAAGATGTTCCGCTTCCCCCGCCGCGGCCACCCTTGAGCAATCGAACCGCTGCCGGAGTGCAGAATCAAGGGAGCCCTGACGATGCCGCGTGAGAAAGCCCTGGTTTACCTGGTTCAGCAGAGCGTCTGGGATTCTCCCATGGAATCCATGCCGCTCGCCATGGGGTACATGAAATCGACGGCCCTGGCCGATGAACGGATAGCCCGGGAAGCCGACATACGGATTCTGAACTACCGGGGCGGGAAAACCCTTTCCAGCATGGCGAACGAAATGTTCCGGGACGGTGTCCCGGACGTTCTGGCGTTCTCCGTGCTGGGCTGGAACTTCCGGACCTTCGGTTCCCTGGCCGAGACGTTCAAGCAGCTCAACCCCGACGGTTGGGTGGTGATGGGCGGCACGCACGTGGCGCATCAGGGAAATCGTGTGTTCCGGATGTTCCCGGAAGTCGACGTCGTGGTGAACGGCGAGGGCGAGTTCGTGTTCCGCGACATCCTGTCCGCGTATCTCGACGGGACCTCGCCGCGCGAACTGAACGCGATCACCGGGCTGACGTACCAGAGTCCCGAGGGCGCTCCCGTGAAGAACGAGGACCGGGCGCGGATCGAGAACCTCGACGACATTCCCTCACCCTTCCTGACCGGGGCGCTGGAGCTCACGGACGACAAGGGCGATTTCCGCTACGACGTCGCCATCATGGAGACGAATCGCGGATGCCCCTACAAATGCGCGTTCTGCTACTGGGGCGGGGCGATCGGGCAAAAGGTCCGGGCGTTCTCCCGGGAGCGGCTACGGGAGGAGCTGGAGCTGTTCGCCAAGCACCAGGTCCACACGATCGTCCTGTGCGACGCGAACTTCGGGCTGTTGCGCAGCGACGTCGACTTCATGGACGACCTGATCGAGCTGCGCGAGCAGTACGGCTTCCCGCGCGCGCTGGAGACGTCCTGGGCGAAGAACAAGTCGAAGTCCTTCTTCGAGATCGTCAGCAAGATGAAGAAGGCCGGCATGCGCAGCTCGTTCACGCTGGCCCTGCAGACCCTCGACGACAACACGCTGAACCTCATGAACCGCAAGAACATGAAGGTCAACGCGTGGGAGGACCTCGCCGAGTGGCTGGGCAAGGAGGGCCTCGACCTGTACGCCGAGCTGATCTGGGGCGCGCCGGGCGAGACGGTGGAGTCCTTCATGGAGGGCTACGACAAGCTCTCGCGCCGGGTGTCGCGCATCGCCTGCTACCCGATGCTGATGCTGCCCAACACCGACTACACCGAGCAGAAGTCCCGGTACGGGATCATCTCGGTGCGCGGGGACAACGACGACTTCGAGTACATGCTGGCGAACAACACCGTCAGCTTCGCCCAGAACCAGCAGATGCAGCGCTTCCTGTACTGGGCGCGGGTGGTCGCGGAGATGTGCGTCCTGCGCCACACGTGGGTGGGGCTGCGCGAGTTGGCCGGCATCACCCAGTCGGAGGCGCTGCGCAGCATCGGCTCGTACATCGAGGAGTCCGGTGACCCGGCGGCCGAGCCGCTGCGGGCGGCGATGGCGAGCGCCATCGGCGGGACGGGTGACATCGCGCAGGGCGTGACCCTCTTCTACACCGACGCGGACTCGCGCGAGCTGCTGCTGCGCTGGTGGGCGTCGGAGATCCGGCCGAAGCTGGCCGAGGAGGTGGCGCCGGTGGTGGAGGAGATCTTCCGCTTCGACCTGCTGACGCACCCCGTCTACCACGACCCGGACCTTCCGGTGCCGGCGGACGAGGCGCTGCCGGTGGTGTCGCTGCGGGGCGAGGGGTACCACGTACGCGAGGGCGTGCGGCTGGAGTACGACGTGCCGGGGATCGTCGCGGCGCTGCGCGGGGACCGGGAGGCGGACCTGCGCCGCGCGCCGATGTCCCTGGACCTGTACTACCGGACCGGTTCGCACAACGCGGTGACCTCCACCAACCACGAAGTGATCATCCACTACATGGGGATGTCGAAGGAGGAGGCGCTCGCCAACGCCGCCGCCCTGGAGACCTCCCCCGCGACGTCGGAGCTGGTGAGCGACCACGGCGGGTGTTCGTGAGCGCCCTCGAAAGCGGCCTCGACAGCGGCCTCGAACCGGACGCGGGGCCGCTGGACCCGGCGGCGTTCCGGGCGCGATTCCCGATGCTGCGCCGCACCACGCACCTGGGGTCGTGCAGTCTGGGGGCGCCCTCGACGGACGTCGTGGAGTCGATCGGCGCCATGTTCGGGGCGCTCGCCGGGACGGTCTCCCCGTGGCCGGAGTGGGAGGTGGCCACCGAGGACGCCCGCAGCGCCTTCGCCGCGCACGTCGGGGCGAAGCCGGCCGACATCGCGCTGGTCCCCCATGCCACGCAGGGCGCCTACCAGGCGGTCTCCACGGTGGACCTGGTGCGCAGGCCCCGGCTGGTGGTCTCGGCGGAGGACTTCCCGACGATCGCGCACGTCGCGCTCGCGCAGCGGCAGTCGGGCGCCGAGGTGGTGTTCGTGCCCGGTGGCGAGGTGGAGGAGGTGGTGCGGGGGTACGCGGAGGCGATCGACGCGCGGACCTCGATGGTGTTCCTGCCGTCGGCCACCTTCCTGCGGGGGATGCGGCTGCCGGTGGCGCGGATCGCCGCGCTGGCGCACGCGGTGGGCGCGCGGGTCTTCGTCGACGCCTACCAGTCGGTGGGCGTGGAGCCGGTCGACGTGGCGGCGTGGGACGTGGACTACCTGGTGGCGGGCTCGCAGAAGTACATGCTCGGCGTGCCGGGTCTGGCGTTCCTGTACGTGCGCCCGGAACTGGCCCACGAACGGGATCCGTTGCTCACCGGCTGGTTCGGCCGGATCGACCCGGACGCCTTCGACCCGTACACGCTCGACTTCGCGGACGGGGCGCGGCGCCTGGAGACCGGCAACCACGCGGTGCCCGCGGCGTACGCGGCGGGGGCTGCGCTGCGGCTGCTGGAGCGGGCCGGGCCGGAGCGCGTACGCCGGCACGTGGCGGCGCTGACCGAGCGGGCGGCCGCGCTCCTGACGGAGGCGGGCGAGACGCTGGCCGGTCCCTCGGAGCCGGCCGACCGGGGCGCGCACCTGGCGCTGTGCGACCCGGATCCGCAGGCGCTGTCGGCGTGGCTGGTGTCGCGGGACATCCGGATCGCCCCGCGCGGGGCCTTCGCCCGGATCTCGTTCCACTACTTCAACAACGAGGACGACGTGGACCTCGTGTGCGCGCAGATCCGCGCGTACCGCGAGCCCGGCGGGCGCTGACGAGGGCCGCTGACGGCGGGTCGTACGACGAGGGCGGGCCGGCGGTGGAAACCGCCGACCCGCCCTCGTCCCGTGTGCCGCTCAGGCGGCGGCGGCGCCGCCGCGTGCGGTGTCGGCCGGGGCGCGCAGGCCCCGGATGAGGTCGGCGGCCTTCTCGGCGATGGCGATGGTGGGCGCGTTGGTGTTGCCGCGGACCACGTTCGGCATGACGGAGGCGTCGACCACGCGCAGCCCCTCGACGCCCAGGACCTTCAGCTCGGCGTCGACCACGGAGCCCATGGCGCAGGTGGAGGTGGGGTGGAAGATGGAGTGCGTGACCCGCAGGGCGTAGGCGCGCAGGTCGGCGTCGGAGGTCGAGGCGGGCGGCAGGTACGGGGTGCCCGTGTACGGCGACAGCGCCTTTTGGCCGGCGATGTCGAGGGCGATCCGCAGGGCGGCCACGGCCGTGTCGAGGTCGGCCTCGTCGGCGAAGTAGTTGTGCTGGATCCGCGGCTTGGCGGTGGGGTCCTCGGAGGCCAGGCCGACCGAGCCGCTGCTGCGCGGGGTGAGCAGGGACGGTCCGAAGGTGAAGGCGTGGGCGGTGGGCACGCCGAGGCCGCCGTCGGTGAACATGACGGGAGCCGCGAGGTATTCGACGTCGGGGGCGTCGAGGGAGGCGTCGGTGCGGACGAACCCGCCGACCTCGGGGCCGTTGGAGGTGAGCGGTCCGCGGCCTTCGGCCAGGAAGCGCTGGAAGTTCTCGGGGGTGCCGGCGGCGAGCATGCTGATGGGGTGCTCGTGCGGGTAGACCAGTGGGATCAGGACGTGGTCCTGGAGGTTCTGTCCGACCAGCGGCTGGTCGAGGACGACCGGGATGCCGAGGGCCCCGAGCAGGGCGGCGGGGCCGATGCCGGAGAGCTGGAGCAGCTGCGGGGAGTTGTAGGTGCCGGCGGAGAGGATGACCTCGCGTTCGGCGCGCAGGGTGATCAGCTCGTCGAGGCGGTGGCCGGTGACGCCGACGGCGCGACCGCCCTCGATCAGCACCCGGTGCACCTGGAGGTTGGTCTCCACGGTGAGGTTGGGGCGGTCGAGGACCGGGTGGAGGAAGGCGGTGGCGGTGCTGGCGCGGCGGCCGTCGCGCTGGTTGAGCTGGAAGGCGCCGAAGCCGTCCTGGGTGGCCCCGTTGAAGTCGTCGTTGGCGGTGTACCCGGCCTCGACGGCGGCCTCCACGAAGGCGGTGGACATGGGGTTCTCGGCGCGGCCGTCGGAGACGGCGAGCGGTCCGCCGGCGCCGTGGAAGGCGTCGGCGCCGCGCTCGTTGTCCTCGGAGCGCTTGAAGTAGGGCAGCAGTTCCTCGAAGCTCCAGCCGGGCTGGTCCCAGGCGTCGTAGTCGGCGCGGTTGCCGCGGATGTATATCTGGGTGTTGATGGAGCTGGTGCCGCCGAGCACGCGGCCGCGCGGGAGGTAGAGGCGGCGGCGGTTCAGGTGCGGCTCGTCATGCGTGTCGTAGTCCCAGTCGAGCCGGGTGCGGAAGAGCTTCGCGAAGGCGGCCGGCACGTGGATCTGCTCGGCCGAATCCACCGGTCCGGCTTCCACGAGGCACACCGTGACCTGCGGGTCCTCGCTGAGCCGGGCCGCGAGCACCGCGCCTGCCGAGCCGCCGCCGACGATGACGTAGTCGTACATGAACCCCTCCTCGGACGTTTGGCTCAAGAATCGCCCAGCGGGCTTCGGGCGGCTTCTCCTGGAGTGCCCAAATGACCTTCCGGAAAAGCGAGTTGGAGCCGGGACGCAGAGCGCAATCGCGAAGACGTGCGGGGCGCCGGCGGGTGTGACGATGTGCCGTGGGGTTCGCCCGGAACCGACCCGCATACGACAAGGAGAACCAGCATGAGCGAGACCGCCACGTCCTGGGGCAACGCAGCCGAGCTTCTCGCCGCCGCCGGTGTGGAGGAGGACGTCGACTACTACCGCTCGTTCACGTCCCCCGACGAGAAGGCGGTGCTGTCGGTGGCGTTGCGGGTGCAGGCCGCCTGGGCGGCGAACGACGGCGACGCCTTCGCGGACTGCTTCTCCGAGAACGGCAGTCTGCTGATGCAGGACGACCAGCTGACGAGCCGTGAGGAGATCCGCTCCTACATGACCAAGGGCTTCCAGGGCATCTACAAGGGCGCCCACGTGACCGGCTACCCGCTGTCGCTGAAGTTCCTGGCCGACGGCGTCGCGCTGGCCGTCACCGAGGGGGGGATCGTCCTGGACGGGGAGACGGAGGTCGCCCCGCAGCGCCGGATCCGGGCCACCTGGGTCATCGTCAAGGAGGCCGAGGGGGACCTGCGGCTGTTTTCGCACCAGAGCAGCCCGATCAACGGCTGACCCACGGGCCACCCCGAAGGGCCCTGCCCGGTGCTGGAGGCGGGGGCTTCTCCGGTTTCCGGGCAGGCTTGCGCCAATCAGTCGGTCGGATGGGCGGGGGACGGGGCCGGAGGACGGACCCCCGTCAGGTCCTCCGCGCGTCGGCTCAGGAGCGGGGCCAGCTCCAGGTACCAGCCTCGGCCGACGGCCTGGAGCATTTCGGCGAGGGCGATCTGTTCGCCGATCCGGCCGGCGGGGGTGTCGAGGACGTGGGCGAACTCGGCACGGATGCGGTCGGCGACGGCGGGGACGCGGAGGCTGTTCACGTAGAGCATCGCGGGGTCGTAGCCGACGGGGACGGCTCCCCAGCGCTCCCAGTCCAGGATGACGAGCGGGTCATGGGTGAGGTTGGCCCACTGGAGGTCGGCGTGTCCGGTGACGCGTTCGGTGATGGCCGGGGCGGGGATCCCCAGGAACTCGGGGAAGACCCGGTCGGTCCATGACTGGCGGATGGTCTCGCGGGGCGGTTCGGCGGTGCTGAGGGCGTCCAGGCTCTCTCGCAGGGTCGCCCACCAGGAGTCCGGCAGGCCCGGATCCTCGGTGAGGTCGGGCGTCTCCGGCGAGATGACGGGCTGGGCGATGTAGTCGATCAACTCCGCTTCGAAGACGTACTCGCCGCCGTCCCAGCGGTACAGGTCGTGGAGGTGCGGGCGTGACACCTTGTCGGACACCCGTTCCTCGGCGAGGGCGATCCCCTCGTTCCGGGTGGCGGGGGTCTTGGCTGCCTCGCCGCAGTGGACGCGGAGCCAGTGGCCACCTGCGGTGCGGCTGCCGATGGTGCGGCCGAGCCATCCCCAGGCCGGCGCCCCCGTAGTCGTGGTGGACAGGCGGGCAGCGGCGTGGTCCAGGGCGTCCTCCATGCGTGCCCTGGTGGTCTCATCCTTGGGCGAGTACATCGGTGACCTTCCTGAGGTGTCCCGGATCGAGCGGGGCGGCAACGGTGGCCTTGGCAGCGGCCCAACGGCCTGCGGTGCCGGCAGACAGCAGTACCACGTCCAGGCTCGGGCAGGAGGCCGCAGCGAGGAGACAGGCGGTGCCCGGAGAGGCCCCCGGGCGGATGAACTCGGCGAGTTCAGGTGTCATGCAGGAACCCCGACCAAGTGGCGTACCCGCCGATCCTGCCCGCGCAGGCGAACTCCTCCAGGACCGCGAACACCTGACGAAGCGCTGGATGAAGCTCCGAGGGATAGAGGCCGCCGTGCTCCGGGTTGTGTACGAACACGAGGTCGATCCGGCCGAGTGCGGCCAGGGACCTTTCTGTCTGCCGGCGGACGAAGCCGGGGTCGAGGCTGTGTCCGACCCGTACCTGGGCGGCGGTGAGGAGCCCGGCTCGAAGAGCAGCCGCGCCTTCGTCCGGGGTGAAGAAGCCCGTCTTCGTCGCCACCATGGCGCGCGGGTGGTCGGCGATGACGGGTCCGAGCGCCTGGTGGGCACTGCCGTAGTTGGGGGCGGTGTCGATCCACACGAGCCCGTCGGCGCACGCGGTGCGGGCCGCCTGTTCAACGGCGCGCACCCGGTACGTTCCCAGTCCCAGGGAAGCGGTCACGAGGAGCCCCCGACCACGGCGACGGCTTGTCCGGCGACCAGCGCGGAGACGACCTCCGCCACCTGCGCGAGGGTGAGATCGGACTCGGCGGCCAGGTCCGCCAGGGTGGCCGGCGGTCCACCCGCGAGGAGGCGGAGGACCGGGGCGACGGGGAGGGCGAAGTCCACTCGTTCCCCGCCCCGGCGAAGGTCACGGCCTGGTCGTCCTGCTCGATCCGGGCACGGGGCACCGTGGCCTGCACGGTGATGCTCGGTTCGGCAGGAACGGCGGCGAGGTGGGGCAGCGACAGGCGCGGGCGCCCGGGGTGCGTCGCGTCCAAGGACCTTTCCCAGCGGTCCAGAGCCGCAGGATCATCCAGGGCGGCCAGTACGTCCTTCCGTACGGCAGCCAGGTAGTTCGCCCGCTCCTCCGGAGTGCCGAAGCGCGGTACGTCCGCCCGAACGGTCACGCTCGCCCGGAGGTCGTCGCACAGCCGGCCCAGGAACTCGGCGCCGGTCTGCATGGCGAGTCCGAAGGTGAGGTGGAGGGATGCGGTGCCCTGGTCGGCGCTCACGGCGTGCCACCAGCCGCGCGGGAGATAGAGCAGGTCGCCGGGCGTCAGGACGATGTCCGCGATCGGGTCGCCCGTCGGGGCCTCAGGTGCTTCCACGTCACGCCACGCGGGGGCAGGTCGTCGCGCGCGGTCTCCAAAATCGCGAGGACGCTGGTTCGAATCCAGCCGGTTCCGCCTTCTCGCCGCATCCCGGGTGCTCCCGCACCGGACCCAGGCCGACCTGGCCGAGGCCCTGGTGGCCGACCTCGACATCAGCATCAGCGACGACTGACCCAGAAGGGCATCATGCCCCCTGCACATCGCGTACGGCGACCAAGCCGCGCTCCGCGCCCGCTGCGAGGTCGCCACCGTCCGCACCACCCGCGAGAACGAGACCGCGTACGAGCCCGGCGCGGTCGTCCCCTCCGGGCTGTGGCGCCCCATGACCGACCAGGACATCGAGTTCGTCACCGCGCCGCGCAGGCAGCCCGGGGACCCGGTACATCATCCCGTCCGCGTCTTCCGGATACGCCTTGCCCCCGGCGAGGGCTACCTGGCCCCCACCGAGTACCTGCTGCACGACGGCTCGACCGAGGGCCGGGACGAACCCTCGGCCGCCGTGTTCCGGCTCGGCCACTGGCGCCGCGCCGCGCCGCGCTCCCCGTCCCGGTCTGACCCCGCACGACAACCCTCCGCCTCCAGCGGCGGCCGGTCCGGTGGACCGGGTGGCCGTACGGGGCCCTTCGTGTGCCCGCGTGTCCTACGGGCCTACGAGCCCGGCGTCGTCGCCGGCGTGGCGGCGCTCTCCGCCGCGGCCCCTTCGGCCGGGGGCTCCTCGGTCGGGGTGTCGGTCGCGCGGGAGCGCAGGAGGCCCCAGGCGAGGGCGATCAGGACCACCATCGAGGCCGCGCTGGCGCCCGCGACGCTGTTCAGGCCGTTGGTGAAGGCCTCCCGGGCCGGGCCCAGGAGGGTGGCCGCCACCGACTCGGACAGGTCGGCGGCGGCGGCCGACGCGCCGGCCAGCGACTCGCGCGCGGCGTCCAACGCCCCGGCCGGCAGGTCGGCGGGCAGGGTGTCGGCCGCTTCGGCGCGGTAGACGGCGGTGCCGACACTGCCCAGCAGGGCCACGCCGAGGGCGACGCCCAACTCGCTGCTGGTCTCCGACGTCGAGGCGGCCGATCCCGCCTTCTCGGGCGGGGCCGCGCCGACGACCAGATCGGTGCTGAGCGCGGCCATCGGGCCGAGGCCGAAGAAGATCAGCGTGAAGCAGGCGATCACCGGCAGGGCCCCGGACGCGGTGCCGACCTGCGTCAGCAGCAGACCGCCGACGGCCGACAGGGCGGCGCCGGCGGCGATGACCTGGCCGGTGCCGATCTTCTGCGCGACCGCGGGCGCCAGCATGGCGCCGACGACGGTGCCCAGCGCCGAGGGCAGCATCCACGGTCCGGCGGCCAGCGGCGAGAGGCCGTCGACCATCTGGAGGTACTGGGTGACGAACAGGCCGACGCCGCCCAGGGTGGCGGTGCCGATCAGCATCACGGCCAGGGCCCCGCTGAAGGAGCGGCTGCGGAAGAGGCTGACGTCCAACAGGGGTGCGGCCAGGCGGCGTTGCCGGGCCACGAACACCACGCCGCTGACGATGCCCACGGCCCCGGCGATCAGTGCCGTGGCCGAGACGCCGTGCGCGGCCACCTCCTTCAGGGCGTAGATGACGGGCAGGATGGCCGCCAGCGACAGGCCGACGCTGGCCAGGTCGAGCCGGCCGGGCTCCGGGTCGCGGTACTCGGGCAGCAGCCGGGGGCCGGCGACCAGCAGGATCGCCATGACCGGTACGCCCAGCAGGAACACCGAGCCCCACCAGAAGTACTCCAGGAGCACCCCGCCGATGATGGGGCCGACGGCGGTGCCGGCCATGAAGCAGCTCATCCACACGGCGATGGCCATGCCGCGCTGCTTCTCGTCCTGGAACATGTTGCTGATCAGCGCCAGCGTCGAGGGGCCCAGGGTGGCGCCCGCGATGCCCAGCAGCGCGCGGGTGACGATGAGCATCTCGGCGCTGGTGGAGTACGCCGCCACGACGGAGGCGACGCCGAAGGCGGCCGCGCCGATCAGCAGGAGGCGGCGGCGGCCGATGCGGTCGCCGAGGGTCCCCATCGTGATGAGGAAGCCCGCGATCATGAACGCGTAGATGTCCATGATCCACAGCTGTTGGGTGCTGCTCGGGTCGAGGTCGGCGCTCAGGTGCGGCAGGGCCAGGTACAGCACGCCCAGGTCGAGGGCGAGGAGGGTGGTGGGCAGGGCGAGGACCGCCAGCCCGATCCACTCCCGCCGTCCGGCCCGGGGGGCCGGGGGACCGCCGGCCTCGGGGGGTGTTTCCATGGGATTCCTTCCCGGTCTACGTCACTACGTCACTTCGTCGCTTCGGACAGGGGCTTGGTCCGTGGGGGGCGTCCGGCCTCAGGGCGGGCGGCGCGGTGGCGCGCGGTCAGGCGCTCCAGCAGGGGGACGATCTCGTTGGGGCTCGGCGTGCCCAGGCGCCGGTCGCGCAGCCGGGCGGCGTTGGCGGCGAAGGAGGGGTCGTCGAGGACCCGCAGCAGTTGGCCGCGCAGGAGTTCGGCGGTGACCTGGTCGGAGTCGGCGACGTACAGGCCGGCGCCCTCGTCCTCCAGGCCGTTGGCGTGGGCGACGGGCGCCCACCACTTCTCGCTCCAGTACGTGCCGGGGACGATCAGCTGGGGGACGCCGTGTTCGACGGCGGTGATGAACGTGCCGGGGCCGCCGTGGTGGACGATCGCCGAGCAGGTGGGCAGCAGGGTCGTCAGCGGCACGAAGTCCACCAGCCGGACGTTGTCGGGGACGGTGGTGAGCGCGTCGAGCTGCTTGGCCGAGAAGGTGGCCACGACCTCGGCGTCGATGTCGGCGACGGCTTCGAGGAGTTCGGCGGCGGAGGCCTCTATGCCGTGGGACTCGCGGTGCGAGAAGCCCAGGGTCAGGCAGACGCGGCGGCGCTCGGGCGGGTCGTAGACCCAGTCGGGGGACTGGACGGGGCCGTTGAAGGCGACGGGGCGCACCGCGAGGTGGTGGATGCCCTTGGGGTGGTGGACCCAGTCCGGGGAGGGGTCGATGGTCCACTGGCCGAGGACCGCCTCCTGGTCGAACTCACAGCCGTGGCGCTGGAGGATCGGCTCAAGCCAGGCGCGCATGGGGTCGTGGCGGTCCGCCAGTTCGGGCGCGACCGCGCTGTGCAGCTGGCCGAGGGAGTCGACGCCCCACAGGAAGCGGGCGTGCGCGGCGCCGCAGGCGCGGGCGGCGACGGCCCCGGCGAAGGAGAGGGTGTTCCAGATGACGAGGTCGGGCTGCCAGCGGCGGGCGAAGCCGACGAGGTCGTCGAAGGTGGAGTCGGGCGACAGGAGCGGGAAGAACTCGGTGGCCAGGGAGACGTACTCGGCGTACGGGTCCTCGCGGGCGTAGTCGCTCTGCCGGGAGGTGGGGCGCAGCGCGGCGGGAGCGTCGGACGCGGGCGCGGGTTCCTCGTCGGGTTCGGCGTCGGCGAGGTCCTGGCCGAGGTGGGTGGCGGGCTCGCCGACGGGGACGGGCATGAGGCCGAGTCCGGCGATGTGCTCGGCGAGGTCGGGATGGCTCGCGACGCGCACCTCGTGCCCCGCGGTCTGCATCGACCAGGCCAGCGGGGCCAGGAGGTACAGCTGCGACTTGTTCAGGCAGGAGACGAACAGGACACGCATGGGAGTCCCTTCCGGTTGCGACCGACATGCCGGCAGGAGCGCCGGCGTCGAGCGTCGCACCGGGGCGGTGGGGCGGGCATCTTCTGGATTGCCCGATTCCCGTACCCGTCCGGGGCCGTGGGCGGGGGGCCGCGGAGCCGTCGGCGGGAAACGACGGTGGGGCCGTGCGCCTGTCGCGCGCACGGCCCCACCGCCGGGAAAGCCCGGTGTCGCTACAGCTCGGCGGCGAACCGCTCCAGCTGGTCGGCCACCTCCTGCGGGCGGCTCAGCGGCAGGCAGTGCCCGCCGTCGATCATGTCGGCCTCGATGCCGAGGCGGTCCTTGGCGACCTCGCGGCTCCACTCCGCCGGCATGAAGCGGTCGTCACGGCCGATCAGCACCCGGGAGGGGATGGACGGCCACGTCTCCAGCGGCCAGACCCGGTCCATCGGGGTCAGTTGCTGGACGCGCGCGCGGCGCAGGGCCTCGGCGGCCAGCTCGGGCGGGACGTCGTGGTAGAACTGCGCGTTCTCGTCCTCGCCCTCGGCGGGTTCGTAGACGAGGTCGTTGTGGCCGGTGTTCTCCCACCACTCGTTGGGGGTCTCGCCGGGGCGCGGGATCATCCCGGACACGAACACGATGAGGTCGGCGTTGGTGCGTTCGGCCACGATGGGGGCGGTGAAGCCGCCGAGGGAGTGGCCGACGACGATCAGGTCGGTGCGGTCGCCGATCGCCTTGACGACGGTGTCGGCGTACTCGGGGTAGGCGGCGTTCTCGTCGTCGCTGGGCAGGTCTACGGCGACCACGTCGTGGCCGCGCTCGCGCAGCGCGGCTTCCACCAGGTGCCAGCTCCAGGCGCCGTCTTCGGCGCCGTGGATCAACACGAAGGTCGTCATGAGGGTTGGTCCTTCCGGTTGGTGCGTGTGCTTAGGCCGGCAACGGCTCCGCCGCCGCCCGACGGGCGGAGGAGCGGCGCAGCCACCAGTGTGCGGCCAGGAGGGTAACGATCCAGTTGGCCCAGAACCCGGCCAACTGGGCCAGTATGGGCAGCAGTTCGTAGTTGAAGCCGGGTATCAGCGCGGTTCCGTACCACACCGCGTTGAAGAAGATCCGGCCCGTGACGACGCTCATGCACAGCGCGAAGCTGTAGACCATCAGCACACGGTGCGCCTCGTAGCGCCGCCCGCGCGCGGCGCGGAAGCCGCCGATGGTGACCACCAGGGACAGGGCCGCCCAGAGCGTGGTGCCGATGGCGCCGACGCCGGTGAGCAGGCCGAACGGCATGATCACCAGGGAGAGCGTCGCCGCCGGCACCATGCCGCCGATGACGTACGCGCGCCCGCTGATCCGGTGCACGGCGGGGTGTGCGCGGCGCAGCCAGGGCCACATCTGCAGGCCCGCCGTCACGATGGCGACGGTGCCGAACACGATGTGCGCCACCAGGAAGCCGTAGTGGCCGGCGAACTCCGGATTGACCGGAATCAACGACTCGGCCGGGTCCAGGCCCAGGTAGCGCGGCCAGGTGAAGACGAGGAAGGCCACGATGACCAGGGCCAGCGGCACCGTCCAGGGGCGGCGCAGCCAGGAGCCCGAGGGGGCCGGGCCGGTGGGGGCGCCCACGGGTCCCGGCGCCGGTCTGTCGGTCACGTGGGCCGGATCGGTCTGAGTCATGGGCGCACACTCCTGCGCGGGCGGGGTGGAAGCGGAGGGCTGGGTGTCGTATCTGCGACACGGTAGTGAGCGCGGTCGCCGCGCTCTTCTTCCAGATTGCTCAAGTTCAGGCGGCGATCTCGACGCGGGTGTGGTCGCCGACCACCAGCCGGTGGTGGGCGCCCGCGGGCCCGACGGTCGCCGAGCGGCCGATGATCGAGTCGTGCAGGCGGGGCACGTCGGCGACGGTCGCGCCGTCGAGGACGATCGAGTCGCTGACGTACGCGCCGCGCAGGACGCAGTCCCTGCCGACGGAGGTGAAGGGGCCGATGCGGCTGTCCTCGACGAGGGTGCCGGCGCCGATGACGGCCGGGCCGGTGATCCGGGAGCCTACGACCCGGGCGCCGGGCCCCAGCACCACGGGCCCGTCGAGCACGCTGAGGCCGTCGACCCAGCCGTCGAGGGCGGGTTCCAGGGCGCCGAGCAGGCGGCGGTTGCAGGCGAGGACGGCGTCGGCGCTGCCGGTGTCCTGCCAGTAGCCGTCGTGTTCGCCGGCCGTGACGGGGGCGCCCGCGGAGACCATCCACTGGAGGGCGTCGGTGATCTCCAGTTCGCCGCGGGCTCCCGGGCCGATCGCGGCGACCGCCTCGTGGACGGCCGGGGTGAAGAAGTACACGCCCATCAGGGCGAGGTCGCTGCGCGGCTGCCGGGGCTTTTCGACCAGGGCCCGGACCCGGCCGACCTCGTCCAGTTCGACCACGCCGAAGGCGCGCGGGTCGGGCACCTTGCGGACCATGACGTGGGCGGCGGGCCGCTCGTACACGAACCGGGCGGCCGCCTCGGTGATCCCGTCGGGGAGGACGATGTCACCGAGGTACAGCACGAAGTCGTCGTCGCCGAGGAAGGGGCGGGCGAGTCGGACGCAGTGGGCCAGGCCCAGCGGTCGGTCCTGGCGGATGTAGGTGAGGCGCGCCCCGAACCGGGAGCCGTCGCCGAGCACGCGGGTGAACTCCTCGGCCCACTGGCCGACGATCACGCCGATCTCCTCGACGCCCGCCGCCCGGATGTTCTCCAGGACGTACTCCAGGACGGGCTTGTTGGCGATCGGCATGAGCTGCTTGGGCATGGAGTGGCTGAGCGGGCGAAGGCGCGTACCCGATCCACCCGCGAGGACGAGTGCTTTCACGGCTGGGGCCTCCCGGCGGGGCGTGGTGGGTCAGCCCTTGACGGGGCTGGTCTGGTAGGAGAACAGCTTCCAGTCGCCTTCTTCCTTGACGACCACCCACACGGCGCGGACCTGGTCCTCGGGGGCCGGTCCGTCCTGGTCGGCGCGGACGACGCCGCCCTCGGTGACGGCCACGGCGACGCCGTCGGCGAGGAAGCGGACGGAGACCGGGTCGTGCACGACGCGGGTGCCCCGGTAGGCGCCCGCGAAGCTCTCGGTCAGGCGGGCGCGGATCTGCTCGCGGCCCTGGAGCTGGTCGTCGCCCAGCAGCAGGCTGCCGTTGTCGGCGAAGACGTCGGCCAGGGCGTCGGCGTCGCCGCGGTCCCAGGTGCCGCGGAAGCGCAGCGGCACGCTGAGGACCGCGCCTTCCTCGCCGTTGGGGAAGTCGCCGTAGTGGCCGGCCCACTCCTTCGCCTGTTCGACGAGGAGGGCGGCCTTGGTGGCCCGTTCGGTCATCGGGGTCTCCTGCCTCTCGGTGGGGTGGGCTGGGGGCTCGCGGTCACCAGCGCAGGGTGGCGCCCGCGCCGCGCGGGCTGTTCTGGTACGCGGTGAGCTGCCACTCGCCGTCACGCTTGACGATGGTCCAGGTGGAGCGGACCGCGAGGGCGGGGTCGATCTCGCTCTCGCCGGGGGGCAGGATGCCGCCGTGGGTGCGGATCAGCGCCACGTCGTCGGTGACGAAGCGCAGGTCGACGGGCTGGCCCGTGACGCCGCTGCCCTTGAACGGGCCGGCGTAGGCGGCCGCCATGAAGGCGCGGATCTCCTCGCGGCTGGTCTTGTACACGTCGCCCGGCAGGATGAGCACCCCGTCCTCGGTGAAGACGTCGGCCACTCCGTCGGCGTCGTTCCTCGCCCAGGCGGCCACCAGCTTGAGCGGCACGCCGAGGGCTTCCTTCTCCTTCTCGCTGGTGAACGTCCCGTAGTAGGCGTCCAGTGCTGCGGTCACCATTCCTCCTTCGCCTGCCTGCTCGGACGCGTTCATCGTTGCCGCGCGCCTTCGGCCGGCGCATCTCCTGACGTGCTGGGAGCCTGCGCCCTGAACGTCACCGGCAGGGCGGCGACGCCGCGGGTGATGCTCGGGCCGCCGATGCGCCACCGCAGCTCCTCGGGCGGGCAGTCGAGGGCGAGGACGGGGAAGCGGCGCAGCAGCGAGCCGAAGGCGATCTCGCCCTCGGCGCGGGCCAGGGCGGCGCCCAGGCAGTAGTGGATGCCGTGGCCGAAGGCCAGGTGCTCCTGGTCGGCGCGGGTGATGTCGAGCCGGTCGGGTTCGGGGAAGCGGGCCGGGTCGCGGTCGGCGGCGGCGAGGACGACGGCCACGACGGAGCCGGCGGGGATGACGCTGCCTGCGACCTCGGTGTCGGCGGTGGTGAAGCGCCAGGTGGCGCGTTCGATCGGCCCGTCGTAGCGGAGCAGTTCCTCGACGGCCGAGGGCAGCAGGTCGGGGCGGGCGCGCAGCAGGGCGAGCTGGTCGGGGGCGCGCAGCAGGGAGAGTACGCCGTTGCCGACCATGTTGGCGGCGTTGTTGTGCCCGGCGACGATGAGGAGCTTGGCCATGCCGATCAGCTCCCGCTCCGAGAGCGCGTCGCGGCCGTCGGCGGCGGCGACGAGCACGCTGAGCAGGTCGGGTTGGGCGTCGACGGGCAGGCCGGGGTCGATGCGGGCGCGCAGCTCGGCGATCAGGGCGGTCAGGTACGACTCCATGGCGGCGTTGCCCTGTTTGCGGCGCAGGACGGCCTCCTCGTCGACGGGCGGGGCCAGCGCCATGTCCGTCCAGGTGCCGAAGGCCCGGCGGTCGGCGGGCGGCACGCCGAGCAGCTCGCAGATCACCGTCATCGCCAGCGGGAAGGCGAGGTGGGCGACGATGTCGGGCCGCCGGGCGGCGGCGAGGGATTCCAGCAGCTCGTCGGTGATCTCCTGGATGCGCGGGCGCATGCGCTCGATGCGGCGCGGGGTGAACGCCTTGCCGACCAGGCGGCGCAGGCGGGTGTGGTCGGGCGGGTCGCTGTTGAGCATGTTGGCGCCGAGCGGGCCCTCGTCGCCGCCGGCGCCCATGCTGCGCAGCCAGTCGGGTGCGAGGGTGGGGTCCTTGGAGAAGCGATTGTCGGCCAGCACGTCGCGGGCCACGTCGTAGTGGGTGATGAGCCAGGTCTCCAGGCCCATGGGTCCGGCGGTGCGGTGCACCGCGCCGTCCTGGCGCAGGAGGGCGTACGCCGGGTGGGGGTGGGCCTGGAAGGCTTCGCTCAGCAGGTCGATCGTCGTCATGGGTGCCCCTCGGCTGTCTCCGGGCGCGGGAGCGCGCGTGGGCACAGCATTGGCCGGATCTCACCCTTCGGGCACCTTCTGGATTGCGCTGCCGTGTCCGAAAGACGCTGTCGGCCGGTGGGTGCGCAACTGAAGAGATGCGGGTCCCCGGGGCCGGTGAAACGGTCGGGCCATACATCCACGGGCATGTCGGGGAGGAACTGATGACGAGCGAGCGGACACCGTCACGGCAGGAGCTGGTCCAGCGGGCCCGGGACCTGGCTCCCGTGCTGGGCAAGCACGCGCTGTGGTCCGAGGAGCACCGCAGCCTCCACGACGACGTCGTGGCGGCGATCTCCGACGCGGGGCTGACCCGGATGCGGGTGCCCACCCGCTACGGCGGCTACGAGAGCGACACCCGCACGGTGGTGGAGGTGCTCGCGGAGCTGGGCCGGGCCGACGGTTCGGCGGCGTGGAACGCGGCGATCTGGCAGATCAGCGGCTGGATCGCGGGGCTGTTCCCGGACGCGGCGCAGGACCTGTTCCACTCCACGCCGCAGGTGCGGGTGTGCGGGATCCTCAGCCCGTCGGCCGTCGCCGAGCCCGTCGAGGGCGGGGTGCGGGTCAGCGGTACGTGGGCCTTCAACAGCGCGGCGCTGCACAGCCACTGGGACATGAACGCGGCGCTGCTGCGGCACCCGGACGGCAGCATGGAGCCGGTGATGACGGCGATCCCGCTCGCGGAGCTGGAGATCGTCGACGACTGGTACACCTCGGGCCTGCGCGGCTCGGGCAGTGTGTCGACCACCGCGCGGGAGGTGTTCGTGCCCGAGGAGCGGGTGCTGTTCATGCGCAACGTGCTGCACGAGGTGTACGCGTCCGAGCTCAACGCCGCGAGCCCGCTGTTTCGGGGGCCGCTGCTGCCGACGGCGTGCGCGACCATCACGGGCGTGGCGCTGGGGCTGGGCTGGGCGGCGCGGGACGCGTTCTTCGAGCGGCTGCCGGGCCGGGGCATCACGTACACCGACCACTCCAGCCGGCAGGAGGCGCAGCTGACGCACCTGCAGGTGGCGGAGGCGGAGATGCGGATCGAGGAGGCGGAGTTCCACACCTTCCGCGCCGCCGACCTGGTCGACGCGAAGAACGCGTCGGGTCAGCCGTGGACCACGCAGGAACGGGCGCGGGTACGGGCCGACATGGGGCGCACGTGTCAGCTGGTGAAGGAGGCCGTGGACGTCTACGCGACCGCGAGCGGCGGCACGTCGATCTACCAGACCGTGCCGATCCAGCGGATCGAGCGGGACGTCCGGGTGGTCAACCTGCACGCCATCATGCAGCCGGCCACGAACCTGGAGCTCTACGGGCGCCTGCTGTGCGGCCTGGAGCCCAACACGCACTACATCTAGCCGTCGCCCCTCCCCCGTTCCCGTCCCACCGTCCCCACCGTCCCCACCGTCTCACCGGGAGTGCACATGCCTGTTCTTCCTGACGACCGTCCGCCCACCGTGGCGGTCGTGGGCTTCGGATACGTCGGCTCGTGCCTCTCGGCGGCCCTGGCCGACCGCGGCCTCGACGTCGTCGGAGTCGACACCGACGCCGAGCTGGTCGCGGAGCTGGGGCGCGGCTACTGCCGCTTCCAGGAGAGCGGCCTGTCCGAGCTGGTGCTGCGCACCATGGCCGCCGGACGGCTGCGCGTCACCACCGACTACGCGGCCCTGGACGACGCCGACGTGGTGGTGATCGCCGTGGGGACGCCCGTCCGCGCGGACGGTTCGCTCGCCGACGAGGCGCTGCGCGAGGTCTGCGCGGAGCTGGGCCGGCGGCTGCGGCCCGGCCGGCTGGTGGTCCTCAAGAGCACCGTGTCGCCGGGCACCACCCGCAACCTGGTGCTGCCGCTGCTGGAGAAGGGCGGTCTGACGGGCGGGCGGGACTTCGCGCTCGCCTTCACCCCGGAGCGGCTGGCCGAGGGGGCCGCGCTGCGGGAGCTGAGCACGTTCCCGATCGTGGTCGGCGGCCTGGACGAGGAGTCCGCGCGGACGGCGGCGGAGTTCTGGCAGCGGTCGCTGGGCGTGGCCACGATCGGGCTGGGTTCGCTGGAGGCCGCCGAGATCGTCAAGCTGGCCGACAACTGGTGGATCGACCTCAACATCGCGTTGGCCAACGAACTGGCCGTCTTCTGCGACCTGTTCGAGGTGGACGTGCTGGACGTCATCTCGGCCGCCAACACCATCGCCAAGGGCAACGGCCAGGTCAACATCCTCACCCCGGGCGTCGGGGTGGGCGGCTCCTGCCTGACGAAGGACCCGTGGATGGTGTGGCGCGCGGCCCGGGAGCGGGGCGTGGACATCCGTACGGCGCCCGTCGCCCGGGAGGTCAACGCGGCGATGCCGGCCCACACGGCGGGGCTGATCCTGCGGGAGCTGGAGCTGCTGGGCCGCCATCCGGTCGGGGCGCGGGTGGCCGTGCTGGGGCTGTCGTTCAAGTCCGGGTCGGGGGACCTGCGGGCCACTCCGGTGCTGGACGCGGTCCGGGCACTGACGGCGGCCGGGGCCGAGGTGCGCCTCTACGATCCGCTGGTCGACCGGGAGGCGGCCACCGCCCTGTTCGGCAGCGAGCCGGAGCGCAGCGTGGCGGACGCCGTACGGGACGCGGACTGCGTGGCGGTCCTGGCCCGCCACCCGGAGCTGGAGGGGCTGGACTACGGCGCGCTGCCGCTGGCCGGTCGGGCTCTCGTCCTCGACGGGCGGGACTGCTTCTCCGGCGCGGAGATCGAGTCGGTGCGCCGGGCCGGGCACGTCTACCGCGGCATCGGGCGGCGGTGATGGCCCGCGTCCTGGTCACCGGCGGCAACGGCTTCATCGGCGGCCATCTGGTGGGAAGCCTGCTGGAGCGCGGCGACGAGGTGACCGTCTACGACGGCGCCCCGCCGGCCGGGGGCGAGACCGCCGCCGGCGCCCGGTTCGTGGAGGGCGACGTCCGCGACGCGGACCGGCTGGGCGCCGCCATGCGGGGGGTGGAGCTCGTCTACCACCTGGCGGCGGTCGTCGGCGTGGACCGGTACCTGTCGCGGCCCCTGGACGTCATCGACATCAACTTCTCGGGCACCCGCACCGTGCTGGACCTGGCCTGTCGGACGGACGCCCGCGTCGTCGTGGCCAGCACCAGCGAGGTCTTCGGGAAGAACCCGGCCGTGCCGTGGGCCGAGGACGGGGATCGGGTGCTCGGCCCCACCAGCGCGAACCGGTGGACGTACTCCTCCAGCAAGGCCCTGGCCGAACACATGACGTTCGCCTTCGCGGCCCAGCACGGGCTGGAGGCGACGGTGGTGCGCTACTTCAACGTCTACGGTCCCGGCCAGCGGCCCGCGTACATCGTGAGCCGCTCGGTGCACCGGGCGCTGAACGGCCTGCCGCCCGTGGTGTACGACCGCGGCGGCCAGACCCGCTGCTTCACGTACATCGAGGACGCGGTGGCCGGGACGGTGCTGGCCGGCACCATGCCCGGGGCGGCCGGTGAGGCCTTCAACCTGGGCAGCGAGAGCGAGTCGACGGTCGGCGAGGTGGTGGACCTCGTCGTGGAGCTGACCGGGGTGGCCACCGGTACCGCGGCCGCCGACACCGCCGCCGCGTACGGTCGGGCGTACGAGGACCTGGCCCGGCGCGTGCCCCTGACGACCAAGGCGCGCACGGTGCTGGGCTGGAAGTGCGAGACCCCGCTGCGCGAGGGGCTGGAGCGGACGATCGCCTGGGCGCGGGCCACGCCGTGGTGGCTGGAGCTGCCCGACAGCGGGGCCGGCTGAGGGGACGCGCGGCGCGGTCGCCGCCGCCCGGCCCGGCAGGCTCACAGGGCCACCAGGGTGCGGGGGGCGACCGCGGCGACGGCGTCCTTGACGATGGAGACGACCTGCTCGACGTGGCGCAGGTGGGTGCGGTGGTTGAGGACGCACAGCCGCAGCGTGTAGCGGCCGTGGATGCGGGTGCTGGTGAGGTGGACGCGCCGGTCGGCGTGGATGGCCTCCAGCAGCCGCCGGTTGGCGTCGTCGTCGCCTTCGCGGAGCCGGAAGTTGAGGACGGTCAGGTCCGGGGTGAGGGTCTCCAGCTCCGGGATCGCCCGCAGTTCGGCGTGGACGAGGCGGGCGAGGTCGAGTTTCTCGTCGAGGGCCGCGCGGAAGGCGGCGACGCCGTGCAGGTGCAGGGGCAGCCACAGCCTCAGGCCCCGGTAGCCGCGGCTCATCTCCGTGCCGAGGTCCTGGTAGTCGGGCAGCGGGGTCTCGCGGTCCATGTCCTGGAGGTAGGCGGCGTCGGCGCTGTGCGCGGCGTGCAGGAGCCGTTCGTCGCGCACCAGCAGCACGCCCGAGCTGTAGGGGAAGAACATCGACTTGTGCGGGTCGAGGGCGATGGAGTCGGCGCGTTCGATGCCGGCGAGGGCGGCCCGGCCGCGCTCGGTGAGCTGGAAGCCGCCGCCGTAGGCCGCGTCGACGTGCAGCCACAGCCCTTGGTCGCGGGCGAGGTCGGCGAGGACGTCGATCCGGTCGACGGCGCCCGTGTTGGTGGTGCCGGCGGTCGCGACGAGCAGGAAGGGGATCCGGCCGGCGGCCCGGTCCTCGACGATCAACCGCTGCGCGGCCTCGGGGTCCATCCGCAGGTTCTCGGTGACGGGCACGAGACGGACCTGGTCGGCCGACATGCCCGCGATGCGGGCGGCCTTGGCGACCGACAGGTGCGTGTGCTCGGTGGTGTAGACGGTCGCGCGGTGGTGGTAGGGCGGGTCGCCCAGGAGTTCCTGGCGGGCGGCGAGCAGGGCGGATAGGGCTCCGGTGGAGGCCCCGGTGGTGATCAGGCCGCCTGCGGCGGCCGGCAGTCCGAACTGCCGGGCGAACCAGCGGATCACCCCGTGTTCCATGGCGACGAGGCCGGGGGCCATGGAGGCGGCGGCGGTGAAGCGGTTGACGGTGCAGGCGAGGAGCTCGGCCACGGCGGAGGTGAAGAGGCCGCCGCCGGGGAAGTAGGCGAACGTGTTCGGGCCGGCGGTGTCGGCGGCCTGTTCGGCGGCGCCCCGGAAGGTCTCCAGCAGCCGGCCGAACTCCCCCGGCTGCTCGGCCGGCGGGGCCAGCAGGGCCGCGGTGTCGGCGTCGATGCCGTGGTCGCCGGCGGATCCGGCGGCGCTCAGCCCGTTCAGCGGCGCGGTGTCGAGCGAGCCGATGAACTCGGAGACGAAGGAGGTCGCGGAGGCCATCATGGCGGCGATCTCGTCCTGGCGGGGCTCCAGCCCCGGGCGCAGCTCGCGCACGGTCCTCACGCTCCCGTCGCGGTCGTCGCGGCCACGGCGCGGGCGGCGGGGTGGGTGTCCTCCAGGGGCGGCAGGGGGTAGGCGTAGACGCTGCCCGGGTACATGACGGGCCGTCGCCAGTCGGAGGGGTCGAGCGGGGCCAGGGTGTGGCGGTGGCGCCGGGAGGCGTCGATGGCGGCGGCGCGGGCGTCGGAGGAGCGGCCGCTGGACTCGGCGATCTGCTGGATGCGCTCGGAGCCGAAGTTGATGGGGGCGGCCTGGCTGAACTCCTGGGCGCTGACCTGGAGCCAGCCGTCGGTGTCCTCCTTGATGCCGTCGGCGAGCCGGCGTACGGCCTCGTCGTGGCCGGCGCCCTCGTCGCGGGCCTTCCAGTAGTCCAGGACGCGCCGGCCGTGTCCGATCATGCCGGTCATGGCGCCGCCGCTGGTCATGAAGTGGCCGTTGCCGAAGGAGTCGCCGCCGATGACGCCGTTGGCCGCGACCAGGGCGTCGGCGCCGGTCCGCTCGACCAGGCTGAACATCTTGGGCCCGTAGGTCATCTGGACCTTGCGCAGCTCGTTCTTGGGTATCTCCAGGATGTGCGAGGACTGCTCCAGGTAGAACTCGCGCAGCAGGTACTGGTAGCCGGCGTAGTACTCGGGCGACTCGTGGTCGGTGCCCTCGGGGATGAGGCCGGCGGCGACCGGGTCGAACTTCTTGAAGTCGGGGACCTGGACGAGCACCCAGCCGACGGCGGGGTCGCCCTCGTGGCCCACCGCGATCTGGCGGGTCCAGTACTCGACGCCGTCCTCGTCGAACTCGGAGGCGACGCGGCGGCGCAGCCGGCCGTCGACGAGGACGTCCATCAGCCCGGCGAGGTAGTCGGCCTGGGCGACGACGGGGCCGCGGCCGTCGCCGTGGTCGACGAGGACGTCCTCCTGCTTGAAGCCGAGCTGGTCGGCGTCGTCGCTGCGGAAGCCCTGGGCGACCATGAACACCTTGGGCACGCCGAGGTCGATGACGTCGGTGCCCGGGGCCCGCACCCGGCGGAACTTGCCCTTGAAGTCGAGCTCGCGGACGGCCTCGATGCGTACGTTCTTCAGTCCGTCGCCGGCGTCCCGGAAGCCGGTGCCGTCGGTCAGGACGCGGTGCTGGCTGAAGAGGCGCACCCGGGGCTGGGCGACGCCGGCCTCCAGGTCCTGGCGTTCGACGGCCTCCAGGTAGCGGCGCAGCAGGATCAGCACGTCGGCGGCGCGGGACTGGAAGGCGGAGGGGCCGTCGAGGACCTGGGTCATGGATTCGCCGAGCCGGTTCTCGTCGGGCTCGGTGGGCAGGGCGACCGGGTCCAGGACGGTGACGATGCGGTGGGGCTTGCCGTCCTTCCAACGGTCGTCGATGAACTCGGCGTGCTGGACGGTGCCGGCGATGCGGGCCTCGGCGCCGACGTACGAGCCGAGGAAGCCGGTGACGACCTCGTCGGCGGCGACGGGGCCGGCGGGCAGGCCCGGCTGGTAGAGGCTGTCGGCGAGCCAGAGGATCTTGCCGTCGCCGCGGCGGGGCAGGCGGTCCTCGCCGTAGCGCTCCAGCATCATCTTGTCGATCAGTCCGAGGTGGTGGTAGAGCTCCTCGCGGATGTTCCAGTGGACGCCGAGGGAGGGCCCGCCGCGCAGTTCGACGCCGACGGCCCGGCGGCCCATGGCCACCGTCCACAGCATCGCCATCATGTTGGTCCCGCCGAGGCCGAGGGCGAGGAAGTCGGGGTCGCGGACCCCGGTGAGGTCGTCGGTGAGGGCGTCGCGGTCGAAGCCGACGGCCGGGGCGCTCGGGGTGGTGTCGGTGCGGCTCATGTCGTTCTCCTCTTCGGGGTCGCAAGGGTGGTGTGGGGCGGGCGGGGCGGCCGGGGCGGCGCTCGTCGGGTCCAGGAGGCGGGGTCTCGCCCCGCAGAGCCGGGCCAGGTGCGCGGCGGCGGTGACGTCCCTCGGGTCGGTGGCGGGGTGGGGGCACAGGATCCAGGGGCGGCCGGTGAACCGTGCGGGGTGCGGGGTGCGGGCGGCGGCGGGTCCGCGGCGCGGTGCCAGCGGGTGGCCGGGTACGTGGCCCAGCAGGTCGCAGCCGCGCAGTGCGGCCTCCGCCCGGACCGCCGGGGTGGTGCCGGCGGTGTCGGTGTAGACGTGGCCCAGGCCCCGGACCTGAGCGGTGACCAGCGCGTCCACCGTGTCCTGCGGGTCGGTGGCGATGAGCACCAGGTCGGCGGGCGGGCGGTGGTGGTCGAGCGGGGCGCCGGCCCCGAGCCGCACGGCGGCGGCCAGGGCGTCGGTGTCCGGGTCGTCGAGGGAGACCTCGACCCCGGCGCTGACCAGGGCGAGCGCGATGGAGGTGCCGGTCACTGTGCAGCCGATCACGGTGACCCTCCTCGGGCCCGCTCCGGTCACGGCGGCCTCACTCCTCGGAGTCGGTGAACTGGCCGGGGCGGCGGCCCTCGCCGGCGGGGCCGCGGTAGGCCTGGGCGATGTCGAGCCAGCGCTCGGCCTCCTCACCGGTGGCGGTCAGCGCGAGGTCGGCGCGGTGGCGGCGTCGGGTGACCAGCAGGGCGAAGTCGTGGGCGGGTCCGGCGATCTTCTGCGCGGCGTCCTCGGGGCCGATGTTCCAGGGTTCGCCGGAGGGGCTGGTCAGTTCGAAGCGGAAGGGTGCGGCCGGCGGGGTCAGGCCGCGGGACTGGTAGCCGAAGTCGCGGGTCAGGAAGGCGAAGAAGGCGAGGTTGTAGAGCCGGTCGGTGGGCTCGCGGCGGACCCCGAGGGCGTCGGCGATGTCCTGGCCGTGGGCGAAGAGTTCCATGATCCCGGCGCTGGCGAGGACGGCCGGCGGCAGCGGGTTGACCAGCCAGGGCACGACCTGCCCCTCGGGGACGGCGCCGAGGGCGGCGACGGAGGCCTCGCCCTCGGCCCGGAAGCGGGCGAGGAGTTCGGCGGGCGGCAGGGTGTTGAACTGCGCGAGGGCGGCGTTGACGGCGCCGTTGAAGTCGCCGGCGGCGGAGGCGGCGATGGCCTTGAAGGTCTCGGGCTCGGCGGCGGCGGCCTTGGCGAGGGTGAAGATGAAGGTCAGGTGGGCGATCTGGTCCGCGACGTTCCACCCGGGGGCGGGGGTCGGGGTCCGCCAGGCGGCCTCGTCGATGCCGGCGACCAGGGTGGCGACCTCGTCGATGTCGGCGGACAGGTCCTTGAGTACGTCGTTCAGGGCGCTCATGTCGGGTCTCTCTCCTCGGTGGAGGGGGCGGGTCGGTCGGTTGCGTGAAAGGACTCACCGGGCGCGGTGGGTGAGTCCCGTGAAGCAACTCACCGGGTGTGCGAAGCGCAGGGGGGCGGGGCGCGGGCGCGCTCTCACGCCGCCCGGCCGGCCAGGGACCGGGTCCCGTCCTGGTAGGGCTCCAGGGCACGGGCCAGTGCGGCCGGGATCAGGGAGGGGACGGTGTCGGTGTTGGGGCCGCGCATGCAGGCGATCCGCTGCCGGCCGCGGGCGATGAGGGTCTCGACGCCGTCCTGGCCGAGCTTGACGTAGTCGAAGGTGAACTCCAGTTGGGTCTGGCCCTGTTCGGCGAGCCGCATCCGGATGGACAGCTCGTCGAAGGCGGTGATCTCGGCGAAGAACTCGCAGTCCACCTTCAGGGTGAAGAGCTTGAGGTCGTCCTGGACCTCCGCGAGGACGGCGGGGGCCTTCTGCTTGAGGAACAGTTCCCGGCAACGCCCCTGCCAGCGCAGGTAGTTCACGTAGTAGACGTTGCCCACGAGGTTGGTCTCCTCGAAGCCGACCGTGTGCCGGTACTCGAAGTACTCACTCATGTCTCTCCCTCCGTCGGATGCGTACGGCATCACGGTTCGTTGAAGCAACTCACTCGGGGTGGGGGCCGTCCGCGGCCGGGGCGGCCGCGGACGGGGGACCGTCAGGGACGGACGAGGGTGGGCAGCAGGGGCAGGACGTTCCTGCGGCCGCTGCGGGAGCCGCCGGGGGCCGGCGCTCCGTAGGTGACGGACACGCCGCGGGCCCGGGCGGCGCGGACGATGCCCGGCACGGCGCGCTCGGCGAGCGCGGCGATGGTCATGGCCGGGTTGACGGTCAGCGCGCCGGGGACGGCGGAGCCGTCGGTGACGAAGATGCCGGGGTGGCCGCGCAGCTCGTTGGTGTCGTCGAGCGCGGAGGTGTGCGGGTCGTCGCCCATGCGGACGGAGGACAGCGGGTGCACGGTGTAGGCGCCCACCAGGTCGTTCGTCCACGGCATCACCTTGGCGAGGCCGTCCTTCTCCAGGATCTCCTTGACTTCGGCGTCGGATTTGTCCCAGGCGCCGAGGGTGTTCGCGGTCGGGTCGTAGCGCAGGTTGCCGCGGCCCAGCATCTGCTGGGAGATGCGGTGCGCGTTGCCGGTGGCGGGGGGCGGTCCGAAGACGCCCTCGTTGTCGTCCTCGATCATCGTGAAGATGGTCAGCCAGGACGTCCAGCGCTTGAGGATCTCCTTCTTCTCGGGGCCGAACCACGTGGGTCCGGTCGCGTCGGGGACCTGGGCCAGGATCGTGCCGAGGCCGGGCGGGAAGTACAGCTGTTCCAGGGAGTAGCGCGAGTATTCGGGCAGGGAGCCGTCGAGCCGGTCCCAGCTGGCCACGGTCGGGCCCTTGCCGATCTGGTTGGCGGCGTAGGCGAGGCCGTCGCCGCGGTCGAGGCCGAGCAGTTCGGCGGCCTTGTCCTCGTCGATGATCGCGGTGTTGAGCCGTTCGCCGTTGCCGGAGAAGTAGCGGCCCACCGCTCGGGGCATGGCGCCGAGGTGGTCCTCGCTGCGCTGGAGGATGACGGGGGTGGCGCCGGCTCCCGCCGCGACGACCACGATCTTCGCCTCGATGACGCCGGTGCCCACGTGGATGCGGTAGTCCTCGTCGTCGACGACCTCGTAGTGGACGCGGTAGTCGCCGTCGGAGGTGCGGGCGATGTACTGGACCTCGTGCAGGGGGCGGATCTCGGCGCCGTGGGCGAGGGCCGCCGGCAGGTAGTTGACCAGCAGCGACTGCTTCGCCTCGAAGCGGCAGCCGGCCATCATCCAGTTGCAGTTGACGCACTTGGTGTTGTCGATCGCTACGGCGAGCGGGTTGGCGGTGCGGCCGGCGCGGTCGCAGGCCGCGGCCCACAGGCCGCCGGCGTAGCTGACGTCCTCCCAGCCCTGCTTGGTGACCGACAGGGACTCCTCGACGCGGTCGTACCAGGGGTCGAGGGTGGCGCGGCTGACGGAGCCCGGCCACATGCGGCGGCCGATGGAGCCGTGCCGGTCGAAGACGAACCGGGGGGCGCGGGGCATCGCGGCGAAGTAGACGACGCTGCCGCCGCCGACGCAGTTGCCGCCCAGGACGCTCATGCCGTCGCCGACGGTGAAGTCGAAGGCGCGGGTGTAGGAGGAGCCGAGCTTGTAGTCGTGCTCGAAGTCGTCGTTCTTCAGCCACGGGCCGCGTTCCAGGACGGTGACCTTCGCGCCGCCGGCCGCCAGGTGGTAGGCGGCGATGGCGCCGCCGAAACCGCTGCCGATGACCAGCACGTCGGTACGTTCGGCCGTCGTGCTCATGCGGGGCTCCCGGTGGACGTGGTGTCGGGGTGGAGGCGGGCGAGCGGGCGGCCGTAGCCGAAGTCCTTGAAGCGCCACAGGCCGTCGGCGTCGGGGTGGCTCAGGCCCATGGCGGCGAGGCCCGGGTGGCCCGCCGCCAGTGCCTCGGCGGTGTGCAGGTGCGCGGCGGAGTCGAAGGCCATGTTGCAGAAGAGCGAGAGCAGGACCCAGAACTCCTTCTCGGGGTGGCCCGGCCGCGTCAACCGCTGGACCAGCGCGGCCCGGTCGGGGTAGGCGAGGGCCACGAAGGCGGGTACGTCGGCGTCGAGGGTCAGGCCGCGCTCGGCGGCGTACTCCTCGGCGTGGACGTTGGCGAGCCGGGCCAGGTCGTCGAGACCGTCGTGGATGCCGGTCGCGTCCCAGCGGAGCAGTTCGAGGGCCCCGGCCTGGACGGCGCCGCCGCCGGTGGCGACGCCGGCGATGGCCCGATCTCCGGCCCACCGCTTCTGTCCGGGAACAATGGTGTCCGCATAAGCCTCCAGGGTGATCGTCGTCGTGTGCTTCTCGCCGCCAGGCGCCACACGTTCCTCGTTCTGTCCCATCTCAGCCTCCCGTCGTTTCTTCCGGAGCGGGGCGCCTTGCGGCATGGCAGAAAGCTAGGCGGGGACGACGTGTTCAGGCAACGGAAGTCCGTTCGGGTGGCGTCGGGACTTTCCCAAGTCGTCGCGAGCGGAAGACGGACTCTCCAGAGTCGCCGTGTCGGCAGCGACCGGGTCAGCGCCCGCTCTTTTCGGCCCTTAGGCTGCTGGCCGGGATGCATTCCTCGCCGCCTGTGACGGTCCTTCCACCAAGGGAACGGGCATGCGAAAGGGCTTCGGGTCTCCTCCCTGGGGGAATTGTGAGTAGCTCCGACCGCTCCGCGACGACGCCGACTGATTCCACCCGCCTCGTGCGGATCGATTCGCTCGTGGCCGCCGATTCACCCCGGGTGAACGGCACGGACGAGATTCACGTGAAGCGACTCGCCGGAATCGTTTCCCAATTGCCGCCGGTGCTCGTGCACCGGCCGACGATGCGCGTCATCGACGGCACGCACCGCATCGCGGCGGCGCGGCTGGTGGGCCTGGACTCCGTGGAGGTCCGCTTCTTCGACGGGCCCGAGGAGGAGGTGTTCCTGCGCTCGGTCGCGGCGAACATCGCCCACGGGCTGCCGCTCTCGCTCGCCGACCGCAAGGCGGCGGCGCAGCGCGTCCTGGCCGCGCGGCCGCACCTGTCGGACCGGGCCGTCGCCGGCCACACGGGCCTCGACGCGAAGACGGTGGCCTCCGTGCGCCGGTGTTCAGCCGTGGGTCTTCCCGTGTTGAACACCCGTACGGGCGCCGACGGCCGGGTGCACCCGCTGGACCGCACCGCCGAACGGATCCACGCCGCCGAGCTGCTCACGAACCAGCCCGACCTGCCGTTACGGGCCGTGGTGCGGGAGACCGGCCTGTCGCTCGGCACCGCGCACGACGTGCGGCAGCGGTTGTTGCGGGGCGAGGACCCGGTGCCCGTCGGCCGCCAGGGCGGTCGCGGTCCGGGCCGGCCCACGAAGGCCCCCGCCTCCCCCGCCCCGGCCGATCCCGCCGCCTCCCCGGGCCCCGGCCCTCCCCGCCCCTCCCCGCCCCCGCCCCCGTACCGGCTCCGGCGGCGCCGCGCCCGCAGCGACGCGAGCCCGGCGAGCGGGACCGTCACCGCCGGCCCCTGGACGCCCTGCGCGGCCTCGCGGGGGACCCGTCCCTGCGGCAGTCCGAATCGGGCCGCGACTTCATCCGCTGGATGCACACCCACTTCGTCCTCGACGAGGCGTGGCGCAGCCGCGTGGCGGCCATACCGCCCCACTGCAACGAGACGGTGGCGGAAATGGCCCGGCACTGCTCGGAATCCTGGCTGCGTTTCGCCGAGGACCTCACGGCCCGGCGCATGTCGCAGCACACCGCCCACTTCCTCGATCTGCGTGCGACTCAGGCAACTCGGCATTGACACCACCCATCGACGACGGGGAGACACGGTGACCACGAACACCATCGAGCACGCTGTCCGCCGAGTGATCCACTACATGCACGTCAATCTCAGTCAGGACCTGACGATCGACGACATGGCCCGTACCGCGATGTTCAGCAAATTCCATTTCACGCGTTTCTTCAGAGAGGTCACCGGCACCTCTCCGGGCCGTTTCCTTTCCGCGCTGCGGATACAGGAGGCGAAAAGACTCCTCATCCACACGGAATTCAGTGTGGCGGACATCGGCAGCCAGGTCGGATACAGCAGCATCGGCACCTTCAGTTCCCGCTTCAAGGCCTGCGTCGGCCTCTCCCCCAGCGCCTACCGCGAACTGGGCGGCGTCCTGACGAAGATGCCGCAGCCGGCCGCGCAGTCGAGCGCCGTCGCCCAGCGCCTGACCCTGCGCGGCCGGGTCGTCGCCGAGCAGCCCGCCGCCGAGGGCCCGGTCTTCGTCGGGCTCTTCCCCAGCCGCGTCCCGCAGGGCCGCCCGGTGCGCTGGGCCGCGCTCGGCCGGCCGGGCCCCTTCGAGCTGCGCGACGTGCCCAACGGCACCTGGCACCTGCTGGTGCACTCCCTCCAGTACGGGCACGAGGGCTCCGCCGACGGGCCGGCGGACCCCGGCGTGCTGGCGGTGGGCCGCTACGGGCCCATCACCGTCCACCCGGGGGCGCTGCTGCTGCCGGCCGAGGTGGTGCTGCGCCCGGTGGACGTCCTGGACCCGCCGGTCCTGCTCGCCCGGCCGGCCGCGCACCTGGTGGAGAAGGGCCCGCGCGAGGAGCGGGTGGCGTACTGAGCGCCGGGAACATCACTGAACCGAGAACGTCACTGAGCCGGGAACACCGAAGAAGGGGCCGGCCGCGGAGAGAACATCCGCGGCCGGCCCCTTCTTCGTACGCCCGCCGGCGCTCAGGGCGCCGGGTGCACCGTCATCGGCAGTCCGCCGCGCATCCGCAGCGACAGCATGGCCTCGGGCGTCGCCGGGTGCCCCGGCACGCTGCGCAGTTCGAGGTCCCGGGTGAGCAGGGCCGTGACGAACACGGCCTCCATCATCCCGAGGTTGCTCCCGACGCAGAACCTCGGTCCGGCGCCGAACGGCAGGTAGGCGTAGCGCGGCCGCCCGGCCACCCGCGCCGGTTCGAAGCGGTCGGGGTCGAAGCGCTCCGGGTCCTCCCACAGCGCCGGGTTGCGGTGCAGGATGTACGGGGAGATCAGCACGTCGGCCTTGGCCGACACGGTGTAGCCGCCGACGACGTCGCGCTTCTGCGCGACGCGCGGCAGCACCCACACCGGCGGGTACAGCCGCATGGCCTCCTGTACGACCCGGGTGGTGTACGTCAGGCCGTGCAGGTCCTCGGCGCCCGGGATCCGTTCGCCGAGGACGCGCCGGGCCTCCTCCCGGACCCGTTCGCGCACTTCCCGGTGGCGCTCCAGCAGGCGCAGCGTCCACCCGAGGGTGGACGCGGTCGTCTCGTGGCCCGCGAGGAGCAGGGTGACCAGTTCCTCCTGGAGCCGGCGGCGCGCCGTGACCGGGTCGCCCTTGCCGCGGGCGGCGACGATCATCCGGCACAGCGCGTCGTCCGCCGTCTGCCCCGCCGTCATCCGCGCGGTCCGGTCGGCGACCAGCAGGTCCACCACCCGGTGCAGCTCGCGGCGGCCCTTACGGAAGCGCAACTGGCCGGGCAGCGGGATCCACTTGGGGACCAGGCCCTGGGTGACCATCTCGAACATGGCCTGGTCCTGGACGTCCTCGAAGGCGTGCGCCACCGAGTCGTGGCCGTCGAGGCCGGTGTCGAGCAGGGTCCGCCCGAGGACGCCCAGCGTAAGGCCGGTGACCTCGTGCAGGACGTCGACGGGTCCGGCCCCTTCGCGGGTACGCAGCCCCGCGACGAGTTTCGCCGCCTCCTCGGCGACCGCGTCCGCCTGGGCGGTGATGCGGGCCGGTTTGAAGGCGGGCTGGACGTTGCGGCGCTGGGTGCGCCAGATCTCGCCGTCGCTGGTGAGCAGGCCGTCGCCGAGGACCCGGCGGGCCTGCACCAGGCCGATGCCCTTGTGGTAGTTCTCGCTGTTGTCGGCGAGCACGTGCCGGGCGTAGTCGGGCCGGTTGAAGATGTAGAGCTTCTTGGGGCCCATCGCCACCCGGACCGCGTCGCCGAGCGCCGCCGCGTCCCGCATGAGGCCGAGCCGGTCGACCGCGAGTTTCCTGAGCAGGCCGGGGAGCGCCGTCAGCGGCGGTCCGGGCGGGTTGACGTTCATGCCACGCGGCCTCCTTCGTGCGCGTCGCCGCCGGGCTCGGCCGGGCAGCCGAAGCGGCCCTCGTGGAAGAGCAGGGCGCCGGCGCCGGTGGTGCGGGAGGCCCGCAGCAGCCGGCCCAGGAAGATCGTGTGGTCCCCGGCGTCGTACACGCGCCACTTCTCGCACTCGAAGTGGGCGCTCGCCCCGGTGATCAGGGGCGCGTCGCAGGTGCGGCCGGGCCGCCAGTCGACGCTGTCGAACTGGCCGGCGCCGACGGGCCGGGAGTGGTCGGCGAAGTGCCGGGCGACGGCCTCCTGGCCGTCGCCGAGGACCGAGACGCCGAAGGTGGCCGACCGTTCCAGGCTGCGGTGCATGTCGGCGTCCTTGTCGACGCAGACCAGCAGCAGGGGCGGGCTGAGCGAGACGGAGGTGAAGGAGTTGGCGGTCATGCCCCGGGGGATGTCGCCGCCGACGGTCACGATCGTGACCCCGGTGGCGAACGTCCCGAAGGCGCCGCGCAGTTGACGCCGGTCGTCAAGGTCGATCCGCTGTCCGGACGCGGCGGACGCCGCCGCGAGCGGGCTCACGGGGTGCTCCCGGCGAGCGGCCCGATCAGCTGCGCGGGGTCCGCGTCGGACGCCCGCCGGTAGGGCTCCAGGGCGCGCACCAGCGCGTCGGGGAGGAAGGTGGGCACGGCCTCGCCGGGGCGTCCGCTCATGCAGACGATCCGCTGCCGGCCGCGCGCGGTCAGGGTCGTGGTGCCGTCCTCGGCCGTCCTGACGTGGTCGAAGGCGAGTTCCAGACCGGTGTGGCCGACGTCGGCGGAGGTGAGCCGGATGCGGATCTCGTCCAGGGGGGCGACGGGGGCGAGGAGTTCGCACTCCACCTGCTGGGTGAACAGGCGCGGCCCGTCGATTTCGTCGCACAGCACGCCGGGGGCGTGCTCGCGCAGGAACAGCTCCTGGCAGCGGGCCTGCCAGCGGGTGAAGGTGACGTGGTCGACCCGGCCGCACAGGTCGGTCTCCGCGAAGGCGACCGTGTGCCGGTACTCGAAGCCGACGGGCGCCGGCGCTCCGGTGTCGGTCATGACCGGTTCCCCCCTGCCGTGGGGGCGCCGCCGGTCAGGACGGCGAACACGCCCGACCGCACGGCCCCGACCCGTACGCCGACGGCCGCCGGCGCCGCGTCCGCGCCGGCCAGGGCCGCCGTGGTGCCGGGCGGCGTGACGGCGCGGCGCGCGGGCGTGCGGACCGTGGTGGAGAAGGTGGCGATGCGCGCGGCCCCGGAGGTGAAGACCACCCAGTGGGGCTTGGCGGCGGGGGCCAGGGTCAGCGGGGCGTCGAGCGCCGCGCCCGCCTTGCGCAGGCATTCGACGGCGCTCCACACGCGGGTGGCGGCGGTGTCGGCGCTTTCGCCGGTCTCCTTGGCGACGAGTTCGGCGAGCGGCGCGTACGGGCCGAGCAGGCCCTGCCACTCCTCGGGGGTGCGGCCGGTCACCGCCTCGACGTCGCAGGCCACGGAGGCGTCGGAGCCTTCGGCCGCCGCGACGCCGAGGGTCAGGCCGAGGCCGTGCGCGGCGGAGACGGTCCGGCCGTCGGCGAGTTCGGGGCGCCCGTCGGGGCGGTGGAGTACGTCCACGGGTGCGGCGACGGCGCGGCGGATGGCGGTGGTGGTGCCCGCCCTGCGGTCGGCGGGCTGCCCGTCCGGGGTGGTGGCGTCGGGTTCGACCGCGACGGAGATCTGTGCGGAGAGCACTTCCTCTAGGGCCCTTTCCAGGTAGGAGCCGAGCAGGGGGGCCACCCACGGTCCCTGGCCGTCCGTCTTGCGCACGGCGTGGAGGGTGAGGCCTTCCCAGCGTTCGACGACGGTGCCGTCGGCGGTGCGGACGGCGATGTCGTACACGTACGTGTCACCGTCGCGGGAGCGTTCGGTGGCGCAGTAGCGCAGTTCCGAGGGGACATCGGTGCCGGCGCCGAGCAGGTGGAGCCGGTCGATGCCGGACGGGAGCAGGGTGGCGTCGGGTACGCACACCTGGTTGCCGTGCATCAGGGCGTCGCGCATGCCCGGGTCGGCCAGCAGCAGCCGGCCGGGCAGGAACCCGGCGAACCAGTTGCCGCCGGGGTCGACGGCGACGTCGGCGTCCACGTGGCGGGCCGCGGCCCGGTGGAAGCGGCGCAGCCGCTGGAAGCGGGGGCCCTGGAAGAGGACTCCGCCGTACAGGTCGGCGGCCGGGTCGAGGGGGGCGGCCGGTACGCCGTCGGCGACCTGGTCGGGTTCGCCGTCGGGGGCGGTGGCGCCCGAGAAGACGAGGCGGGCGCGGAAGTGTTCGGCGGCGAAGCCGGTCTCCTCCGCGTGGATGGCCACGTCGACGGTGTCGGCGGCGGTCACGGTGGCGGCGACGCGGATGCGGCCCGCGCCGTTGGGCGGGACGAGGATGGGCCGCAGGAAGCGGGCGTCCTCGATGACGGGGATGTCCTCGCGGCCGATGGCGGCGCAGGCCACCTGGACCATGGCCTCCATGCCGAGGACGGCGGGCAGCAGCAGGTTGCCGTCGAGGTGGTGGTCGGTGAGGTAGAGGTCGGTGCCGGAGTTGAGTTCGACCTCGGTGACGAGTTCCACGCCGTGGTAGCGCACCAGCGGGGTGCCGGTGAACCGCAGGAGCGGCAGCGGCGGCAGTTCGCGGCGTACGGTCTCGATGCCCTCGGTGCGTCCGCTGACGACGCTGACCACGGGCGCGTCCGGGTCGCGGACCAGGCGCAGCAGGATCTCGATGCCCTGGTCGGGGGTGACGGGGGTGATGCCCTCGCGGGCGAGGGATTCGACGACGGACAGCTTCTCGCCCATGCCGACGCCGGACCACACCGACCACTCCAGGCACAGGGCCCGGCAGTCGGGCAGGTCGCGGGCGACCTGTTCGGTGGCGGCGGCCAGCCATTCGTTGGCGGTGGCGTAGTGGGCCTCGCCGCGCAGGCCGGCGCGGCCGATGATGCTGCCGAAGGTGACGAGGAGCTTCAGCGCGCCCTGGTCGACGGCGCCGAGCACGGCGTGCAGTCCGTCGACCTTGGGTGCGAAGGTGCGGCGGAAGTCCTCGGCGGTCAGGGCGCTCAGCGCGGCCGGTTCGTTGCGGCCGGCGCCGTGCAGGACGGCGGTGACGGTGCCGAGTTCGGCGGTGAGGACGGCGACGGCCTCCGCGACGCGGGCGGGGTCGGTGACGTCGGCGCGGGCGTAGCCGACGGTGATCCCGCTGTCGGTCATGCGCCGCAGGTTCGCGGCGACGTCCCGGTCCTCGGCGGGGTCGGAGCGGCCGAGGAGGGCCAGGCGGGCGCCGGTCTCCTTGGCGAGGGCGAGGGCGCACTCGGCGGTGATGCCCTTGGCACCGCCGGTGACGAGGAGCACGTCCGAGGAGTCCAGGACGCGTTCGGTGCGCTCGCCCTCGTAGGGCAGCACGCTCAGGGTGGGGACGCGGCGGGTTCCGTCGGCGTCGTAGTGGACCTCGGTGAAGGTGGCGGTGGCGGCGACCTCCGCGAGGACCCGGGCGACGGCTTCCCCGCCGGCCGGGGTGTGGACGACGGTGGTCCGCAGGTGGGGGGCCTCCAGGTGGAGGCTCTTGGCGAGGCCGGCCGCGCCGGGCCCGTCCTGGACGAGGACGAAGCGGCGGCCGCGGTCGCCCGCGAGGGCGGACTTGGCGCCGTCCAGGGCCCGTTCGACGTCCTCGCGGCCGGCCGGTGAGGGCAGGCAGACGAGCACGCCGGGTCCGCTGCCCGCGGCTTCCAGCTCGCGCTGGAGGGTCCGGGCGTACGGGTGGTCGTCCGGGGCGAACAGCTCCCAGGTCCCGCCGATCTGGCCGGGCACGGGCGGGGGCAGTGGCACCGGTTCGAGGGTGACGGCGAAGGGGCGCGCCCATGGGGCGGCGGCGGTGACCAGGGCCGTGGGGCCGGCGGCGCCGGCTCCTGCGGTGCCGGCGAGGGTGTCCAGCGCTTCGGCGAGTTGGGCGAGGGTCGCGGTGGCGAAGTTGGTGGGGACGTGGGCGGCGGCGATGCCGAGCCGGGTGGCGGCCTGGTTGACGAGCTGGCCGACGGTGATGGAGCTCATGTGGAGTTCGTCGATGAGGCTGATGTCGTCGCCGACCAACTCGGGGGGCAGTTCGGCCCGTTCGGCGACCAGGGCGCGCAGCACGTCGAGCGCGGAGGAGCCGGAGGAGCCCGAGGAACCGGTGGAGCCGGGGGCGGCGTCCGACGCGCTCTCGTCCTCGTCGGCCGATCCGGGCCGGCTGCCGCGACCGGCGGGCAGGACCACCTCGGGGGCCTGTTCGCAGGGGCTGGACAGGAAGTCGAACGTGGCGCCGATCTCCAGCGGCCGGGTGAGCCGGTCCTGGAAGAGCCGCTCGTGGATGAGCGGGGCTCCCGCGACGTAGGCGGCGCCCACGACCTGCAGGAGGGGGCGCAGGGATTCGGAGTCGGTGTCCAGGGCCACGGTGGGTACGTCGGCGACGGACGCGGCGGCCAGCGAGCTGAGCACCCGGCCGGGGCCGACCTCGACGAACAGGTCGACGTCGGCGGCCGCGGCCTTGACGGCCTGGGCGAACAGCACGGGGTCGGTGATCTGCCGGTGCAGCAGCTTGGGCAGGTCGCTGTCGGCGCGCAGGTCCTCACCGGTGACGGTGGAGACGATCCGACGGTCCACGGGACCGAAGGGGACGCCGGTGAGCCAGTCCCCGAACGAGTCGGCGGCCGGGGCGACCAGCGGCGAGTGGAAGGCGTGCGAGACGGCGAGGCGGGTGCAGGTGACCCCGGCCCGCTCGGCCCGCTCGGCGACCGTCTCGATGGCGTCGACGGTGCCGGCGACGACGGTCTGGCCGGGGCTGTTGAACCCGGCGATGACGACGGGCAGCCCCTCGGCGAGGGTGGTGGCGGTGTCGGGGGAGGCGGCCAGCGAGGCCATGGTGCCCGACGCGCTGTGCTCGGCCATGGTGCGGCCGCGGACCCGGGCCACCTCCAGCAGGGTGGGGGCGTCGAGGGCGCCCGCCCAGTGCAGGGCGGAGAGTTCGCCGAGGCTGTGGCCGACGGCGACGTCGGCCTCGATGCCGATGGCTTCGAGGACGCGCAGGCCCGCCGTGGAGCCGGTGACGATGCGCGGCTGGGCCACGCTGGTCGCCACCATGTCGCCGGCGGCCGGCAGCGCGGCCCGGTCGTACACCTCGGCGGCCTCGGTGAAGCGGCGGCGCAGCGCGCCCCCGCCGGTGCCCCGGCCGGAGCCCTGGCCGGGGAAGAGGAAGCCGATGCGGGGCGCCTCGGACGCCTTCCCGAGGAAGCTCCTCCCGTCGCCGGCGGGCAGGGTGGTGGCGCCCTCGGCGAGGGCGTCGGCGATGCGGGCGAGGCGCAGTTCGGCGTCGTCGGGGGAGGTGACGACGACGGCCGCCCGGTAGGGCAGTTCGCGCAGCTCGCGCCGCAGGGTGGCGGCGAGGTCGGCGAGCTGGGCGTAGGACAGCCGGGCGGCGAACGCGCCGACCTCGGCGACGCGGGCGCGCAGGGCCTCGGGGGACTCGCCGTCCAGGAGGAGCAGTTCGGCGTCCTGGAGGGAGTTCGCGAGGGTGGTGGTACGCCGGTTGGGTGTGGTGCGCCGGCCCGGCGCGCTCTTGTCGACGACGACGTGGGTGTTGATGCCGCCGAAGCCCATGGCGGTGACGGCGGCGCGCAGCGGCGCCCCGTCGGGCCAGGCCTCGGCCTTGCGCAGGACACGCAGGTTGGCCTGGTCGCCGGTGAGCAGTTCGTGGGGGTCGACGCAGCCGATGGCGGGCGGCAGGACGCCGGCGTCGACGGCCAGGGTGGCCTTGATGAGTCCGGCGACGCCGGCGGCGGCCTTGGTGTGGCCGATCATGCCCTTGATGGAGCTGATCGCGGCGTGCGGGGCGGTGGGGTCGGCCGCGGCGCGGGCGCCCATGATGGCCGTCAGTTCGGTGGCGTCGCCGACGGCGGTGCCGGTGCCGTGGCCCTCGAAGAGGGGGACGGTCTCGACGCCGAAGCCGGCGCGCTCGTAGGCCCGGCTCATGGCGAGCTGGTAGCCGCTGACCTCGGGGCGGGTGATGCCGCCCTGGCCGTCGGAGGCGATGCCCCAGCCGGCGATGCTCGCGTAGATCCGGCGGCCCTGGGCGAGGGCGTCCTCCTCGCGCATCAGGACGACCATGCCGCAGCCCTCGCCGGGCCAAAAGCCGTTGGAGCCGCGGTCGTAGAGGCGCATCTCCTTCTTCGCGAGGGCGCCGGTCTTGGCGAAGCCGATGATCTCGAAGGGGTCGATGGACAGGTCGACGCCGCCGGCTACCGCGACGTCGAGGTCCCCGCCGATGAGCGAGCCGGCGGCGGTGGTGACGGACAGCAGGGAGGAGGAGCAGGCCCCGTCGACCGTGTAGCCGCCACCGTTGAGATCGAAGTGGTTGCAGATGCGGCCGGCGATGGTGTTGGACAGGCCGCCGGCGAGGGTGTCCTCGTCGATGGCGGGGAAGGGCGACTTGTACGCGTCCTCGACGCCGGCGAGGAAGTCGGCGAGGCGCTGGTCCTCCCAGTCCTGCCCCTTGAGGGCGGCGGCGAGCACGCGTCGTACGTAGGGCCAGCGCAGCCGCATCACGTTGGCGCGGGAGAACTCGCCGGTGAGGGTGTTGCCGACGACGACGCCGGTACGCGGCCGGGGCAGCCCCTCGCCGGCCGGGAAGCCGGCGTCGGCGAGGGCGGCGGTGGCGGTGTCGAGGGCGAGCCAGTGCGTGAGGTCGGTGGAGCGGTAGGTGCTGCCGGCGATGCGGTGGGCGACCCGGTCGAAGGAGTAGCCGTCGATGACGGCGGCGTTGCGGGCGTAGAAGCGGTCGGGGACGCTCGGGTCGGGGTCGTAGTAGTCGTCGAGGTTCATGCGGCCGGCGGGCAGCCGGCGGAAGGCCCGGCGGCCGGCGACGGCGTTCTCCCACAGTTCCCGGTGGCTCGTGGCGTCGGGGTAGCGGGCCGCCATGCCGACGATCGCGATTCTGGTCATACGGTGACCTCCTTGCGTTCCCGTGCCGCGCGCACGGAGGCGCACTTTCCGTGCTGGCAGGTGCCCGCGGCGCAGGCGTCGACGGCGACGGCCGGGAGGGCGACGGCCGGGAGGGCGGCCGGCGCGGATGCCGCTGCCGCCGGGGCGGGTACGGGGGCGGGCGTCGGGAGCACGCTGAGTCCCTCGGGGCGCGCGGCACCGGCCGCGGCCTCCTTGGCCTGCGCGGCGCGTTGCTTGTCGAGGAAGTGCAGGCCCCACAGGTAGCCGCCGCGGATGAGGCAGACGAGGGCGGTGGCGAAGAAGATGCCGTACGCGATGCCGAGCGCGGTCAGCAGGCCGTACAGGGCGGCGACGCCGGCGCCGAAGGCGATCTGCGAGTTCCGCTTGGACGGCGAGGTCCCGGGGTCGGTGACCATGTAGTTGGTGAAGAGGATGAAGGCCGTGCCGGTCATCATGCCGAGCGCCGAGGGGATCGCGGTGCCCATGATGAGACCGCGTACGACGGCCTGGAGGGCGAAGCCGACCAGCCAGGCGAGGATGAGCCACATGCGGCCCGTCAGCTTGGCGTTGAGCAGGGTGCCGAGGGCGACGATGACGGCGGGCAGGACCCAGTCGGCGGGACCGTGCAGGTACTCGGTGAAGTGGTACGGCGGGGCGATGCTGGCCCACGGGAAGAGCAGCAGGATGATCGCGATGCCGAAGTTCGACGGGTTCATGTAGTGCCGCATGCGTCCCTTGAGCGGGGCGCGCAGGACCCACTTGGTGCCGACGGCGACGACGACGCCGAAGACCATGACCCAGACGCGGTCGTTGACGTAGGTCAGCATGTTCACGGCGAGACCGGTGATGTGCGCGGGGAAGAGGAACTCCACGAGTCCCTTGAAGCCGCCGCCGGCGTAGCGGGGGGCGCGGCCGTCGACGCGGGCGCTGATCGCCTCCAGGACGATCTCGGTGGTGTAGGCGGTGGCGACCGCGATGAACGGCCACAGCCAGGCCTGTTCGAAGCCGAGCACGGTGTAGCCGAGGATGTTCAGGACGGAGATGGAGATGGCGAACCGGCGGAGCGCGGTGACCACCTTGACGTCGTGGCGTGGCGGGGCGGGTTTCTGCGTGGTGGACACGGTCACTTCTCCTTGGCCTCGGCGCCGAGCTGGAGCGAGTGCCAGCCGGGGGTCAGCTGAAGATCCTGGTTGCGTACCTGGCCGGTGCGGTCGCGCCAGCTCAGGTGGACCTGCGCCGGGCCGGTGTGCTCGCCGAGCCCGAAGAGCACCTCGTGGCTGCGCTTGCCCGAGTGGCCGCTGCCGCCGTCGACGCGGCCCAGCAGGGTCTTGCCGCGGCCCTGGGTGACGGTGGCCTGGGCACCGATCACGGGGGAGCCGTTCTCGTCGGTGAGCCGCAGGCCCAGGAACGCGTTCCCGGAGTCGCTCATGTTGCAGTAGAAGACGGGGGCGTCCCACTGGCGGGCGACGACGAGGTCGAGGCGGCCGTCACCGTCGGCGTCGCCGGTGGCGATGCCCCGGGTGGGCACCGGTACGCCCATGCCGAGCTGCTTGGACAGGTTGCTGTACGCGCCGTCCTTGTTCTTGGCGAAGAAGCGCAGGAACTGGTCGCCGGCGAGGTCGTCGCCCTCTTCGACGTTGGGCCAGAAGTAGGGGTGCTTGACGAGTTCGTCGTTGGCTGTGGCCAGCTCCTGGAGCTGGGGCCAGCGGTTGCGCTTGCCCTTGACGAAGCCGGTGGCCTGGGTGATCTCCTGCGTGCCGTCGTTGTCGAAGTCGCCGGTCTTCACGTCCCAGCCCCAGCCGGACCAGGCGAGGTTGAGGGGGGCGCTGCGGTCGACGAACGGGGCTTCGCCGGAGGTGAAGCGGGTACGCAGGTCGCTCTGGTCGCGGGCGGTGGAGAGGAAGGCGAAGTTGGATTCCTGGATGCCGAAGGAGGTGGTGATGTTGGAGACGAAGGCGTCGTACATGCCGTCGCCGTCCAGGTCGGCGAAGTCGACGCCCATGCCCTTGAAGGAGCTGCGGCCCAGTTCCTTGGACTTGGGCATCAGCGCGGTGTGGGATGCCTTGACCTCGGCGAACTCGAACTTCCCCGGCCGGGACTTGTTGTAGAGCAGGGCGGAGGTGCCGAAGTCGTGCGCCAGGTACATCTCGGGCTTGAGGTCGCCGTCGAGGTCGGTGGCGGAGACGGCGAGGGTCCAGCCCTTGCCCAGGCCCTCGGGCAGGACGCCGGTGACCTCCTCGAAGCCCTGGGGGGTCCAGCGGAAGAAGTGGCCGCCGCCGCCGTTCTGGGCGTGGGAGAGCGAGTCGTTCATGGTGACGCCGCCGTCGACGGTGTCGTCCAGGACGGGGCTGTCGGGGAAGTAGTTGCCGACGTAGATGTCCTGGTGGCCGTCTCCGTCGAAGTCGGCGACGGTGGCGGCGTTGGAGTTCCACAGCGGGCCGTTGTAGGCGGCGCCGCCGGTGCCGCGGACCAGCTCGACGGGGACGAAGGCGGTGGCGTCCAGGGTCTCCGCGCGGCCCCGGGCCTCCTTCTTCGCCTGGTAGATGACGGGGGTGCGGCCCCAGTAGTAGACGAGGACGTCGGTGGCGCCGTCCTCGTTGAAGTCGCCGGGGACGCAGCCGATCGGCGCGGTGATGTCGTTCTTCGGCAGCGGCGCCGGGTCGAGCACGAAGGGCTTGTACGTCTCGCTCTTGCGGCCGGGGACCGGCGCGGGCGTGATCACCGTCTGGTCGATGCGGGGGTCGGTGATGCACAGGTCGTTGGCCAGTCCGTCGCCGTCGAGGTCGTTCATGGCGACGCCGGCGCCGACGGAGGAGATCCAGCCCTCGATGTGCTTGTACGCCTTGTTGACCTTGCGGACGGTCTGCTGGCGGTATCCGGCGGGCATCGCGATCGACATCGGGACGAAATTGAAATTCCCGGCGAGTTGTTTGTCGTCGGCCACGGCCTGGGAGTCCGGTTTCACCGCGTAGAACATGCTCACCATGACGGTGAGGGCAATGATTCCCGGGGCCTGCCGGCGAATCCAGGAAATGGGGTGCGTCATGCGCTTGCCCCCTTCTGGAAGATGATGGGAGAGGTGATCTTCTCGGCGATCTGCTGCCGCCAGGTCTCGAACGCCGGCACGTCGCCGCCGTCGCAGGTGGTGGGGCGCAGTTCGAGGCAGACCCGGGAGGCCTCCTCGGGGGTGCGCTCGCCGCACAGCACGCGGGCGGCCATGACGGTGTGGTCGATGACGGTGCCGGCCTTGACGCGGGCCTCGCAGGCGAAGGCGGAGCCCTGGGCCAGGTTCGGCAGGTGGGGGCCGGCGAGTTCGGCGAAGCGGCGCAGCTCGTCCTCGTCGGCGCTGCCCGCGTAGGTGCAGGCCAGGCCGGAGCCGGCGTAGAGGTCGCCGTGGCGGTCCTCGGGGTAGGCGGCGATCAGCCGCGCGACGACCTCGGGGTCGGTGCCGCCGACGAACCACAGGGCGCGGCCGATGCCCTGGTCCACGACGCGGGCGCTGTAGGCGTCGGGGCCGCCCTTCCAGTGGAAGGGGGGCGCGGTCAGCGGGTCGCGGACGTAGCCGTCGGTGTGGAAGTAGGCCTGGTGGAAGCCGTAGCCGTCGAGGATGAGCCAGCGCAGGACCGGGTCGAAGCGGGTCACGTCGGGCCACAGGAAGCGGGGCAGGCGGGCCATCGCCCAGCCGATCCCGACGTAGATCATGTAGTCGTGGTGGGCGCCCCGGCCGGTGAGGAGGCCGTCCAGCCGCTTGGTCCCGCCGGTGAGCGAGTCGAGCATGACGGCGCCCATGCCGGCGCCCTCGTAGGCGAAGCCGCGGTAGGCGAGGGGGACGGTCTCCAGCCACTCCTCGGCCTGGGCGGCGGAGCGGGCCTCGACCGCGTAGGCGTACCCCTGGAGGAAGGTCGCCCCGACGGTTTCCAGCTGGTGCTTCGCGGCCGCGTTCTTCACGTGGAATCCGCGTGTTTCCAGCTGTGTTTCCCGTACATTGGGCGTGAGGATTCGGCGCCTCAGCGCACGCAAGGTGGACACGTTGTAAACCGCCCCTCGTTTACTGCTCCTGAATTTCCTTACTCAATGCGAATCTGCCAAGTACCCGGTCGACGGGTCCACTTCAGGAATGCTCAAACAGAATGGACGGGCAGCTTTTCGCGCACGGCCCGGCGCCAGAGTTCGTACGTGGGGACCTCGCCGGCGGGGCTCGTGGCGGGGGCGCTGTCGTCGGCGAGCGCGGCGGCCGCCTCCACGGTCAGGCCGGCGAGCGCGCGCACGGCGGTGCGGGTGTGCTCGGGGACGGTACGGGAGAAGTGGCGGGCCTTCGCGGCGAAGACGGAGCCCTGCGCGACGTGGTCGGCCAGCTCGCCCGCGGCGGCGCCGAGGGCGGCGAGGTCCTCGGCGGTGGAGCAGCCGGCGAAGGTGGCGGCGAGGCCGACGCCGGCCCACAGGTCGCTCTGCCGGTCGGCGGCGAAGCGGCGGACGGAGGCGGCGACCTGGTCGACGCGGGCGCCGCCGATGAACCACAGGGCGCGGCCGATGCCCTGGTCGACGGCCCGCTGGAAGTACGCGGGGTGTCCGTCCCAGGCGTAGGGGGTGTCGGGCCGCTGCTCGTCGACCCATCGGCGGGTGTCGAAGTAGGCCTTGTCGAAGCCGTAGCCGTCGACGGCGAGCCAGGTCATGGGCGGGTAGAACTCCTCGCCCTCCAGCTCGGGCACGACCTTCTTCCACAGCGGCCGGGGCAGCTTGGACATGGCGAAGCCGATGCCGATGTAGTTGAGGAAGATGTGCGGCCGGCCGCCGCCGCGGAGGAGGTCCGCGGTGCGGGTACCGCGGCCCGGCCCCATGGCGTCGCGGATGACGCAGGCCATGGTGGCGCCCTCGTAGGCGAAACCGCGCAGTTCGGCGTCGACCAGCGACAGCCGGCGTTCGGTCTCCGCCAGGTCGCGGTCCTCGATGCCCCATTCGAAGCCGGTGACGACAGCCTGCGGGATGGTCTCCAGTTGGCGTGTGGCGGCGCTCTCGACGACGGGGAAGCCCCGGCCGGAGAAGCTCACCTCCCGCAGGGACGGAGCCATGAGCAGCCTGCGCAGTGATCCCAGTGCCGTTGCCACGCGGTTCCTCCTTCGCGCAGCCACCCGAGGTGGTGGCGGAGGGCCCATCGTGGGCGCGCGGGCCGCGGGGCGGCATCTTCAGGTGTGCGCAACGGCCGTGCGCGGCGGGGGCGGGGCAGGTCAGGGCGGGGACGTCAGCGCAGTCGGCGGACGGCGACCTCCTCGCCGTGCACCTCGCGGGCGCAGCCGTCGCAGACGGGCCGGACGTGGACGTGGCCGTCGCAGCCGATGTGTTCGGCGCGGCGCGGGGGGCCGTCCTCGGTGGGCAGGTTGCGGTCGCCCCACTGCATGAGGGCGAGGACGGCCGTGGTCAGGTCCCGGCCCATGGGGGTGAGCGGGTACTCGTAGCGGACGGGCTTGTCCTGGTAGGGAACGCGCTCCAGGATCCCGAGGTCGACGAGCCGGCCGAGCCGGTTGGTGAGCACGTTGCGGGCGATCTGGAGGGTGCCGAGGAAGCCGTCGAAGCGCTTCACGCCGAGCAGCGCCGAGCGCACGATCAAGAGGCTCCAGCGTTCGCCGATCACTTCGAGGGAGCGGGCGAGGTTGCAGTCCTGTCCTTCGTATGTCCGTGGCAGCATGCGGACCACCGTAACCGAGCGAGTTGCGTGAAAGGACTCGTTCGGGCCCGGCGGACGCGGTTGCGCAATCCGGAAGAAGACCACCCGCCGCGGGCGGTGGTGGGATGATGCGGGTCCCACCCACAACTGACCGAGAGGTGTGTCGAGATGGCCGCAGGAACCCACTCCGCGAGCCGACAGGCGACCGGACTGATCGACGCGCTCAACACCCGCCACCACAAGAACGCGTTGCGCGTCTTCGCGGTCATCGTCGTGGCGCACTGGGCCGAGCACCTGGCGCAGGCCGCGCAGATATACATCCTCGGCTGGCCGCTGCCCGAGGCGCGCGGGGTCCTCGGCGTGCCGTTCCCGTGGCTGATCAAGTCCGAGTGGATGCACTACGGGTACGCCCTGCTCATGCTGGCCGGGTTCCTGCTGCTGCGGCGCGGCTTCACCGGCCGCTCCCGGACCTGGTGGAACGTCACCCTCGGCGTCCAGGTGTGGCACCACTTCGAGCACCTGCTGCTCCTGCTCCAGGCGCTGACCGGCGCCTTCCTGGCGGGCAAGGCGGTGCCGACGAGCATCGTCCAGCTGATCGCGCCCCGGGTGGAGCTGCACCTCTTCTACAACGCGATCGTCACCATCCCGATGATCATCGCCATGGTCCTGCACACGCGGGCGCACGCCGACAACGCCTCGGCCCGCTGCGACTGCGCCCTGACGGCATGAGCCTGACGGCCGCCCCCGCCCCGGAGCGGACCGGCGGGCCCGCGCCCCACACCCGGACGGCCCGCGGGCCGTCCGGGTTCGTCTCGTCGCTGGTCCTGATGGCCGCCGCGCTGATGCTCTACGTGTCGCTGCCGAACCTCGGCAACGCGCTGCGGGCGGCTACGGCCGACGGCGTACCGGGGACGTTCACGGCGAGCCGGCTGACCTGCGTCCAACACCCCGGGCACGAGACCTGCGAATGGACGGGCACCTTCCGCGCCGCCGAGGGGGCGCGAGCGCGGGAGGACGTCAAGCTGTACGGGACGGGGCGCGGCTCCCTCGCCATGGGCGAGGCGGCGCCCGCGATGGACGTCGGCAACCCGGGGCGCGTCTACCGCCCCGGCGGCTCCCACGAGTGGATCTTCACCTTCGCCCTCCTCGCGGCCGGTTACGCCCTCGTGGCGGTGGTGGTCCGCCGCCACCTGATGCCCCCGCGCACCGCCGCCCGGAAAAGCCCCGTCCCTCCGCCGCGGGGGTAGGGAGGCGGAGGGACGGGGGGCTCGAACCCCGGGGGAGGAAGGGGCCCGGCGGGTGTCAGGCCGTGCGGCCCTCGGGCGCGGTGTCGCCGGGGAGGGCGAGGCGGCCGTAGGCGTAGGCCGCCGACACCAGGGTCATGTGGTGGTGCCAGCCCGGGTAGGAGCGGCCCTCGAAGTCGAGCAGGCCGAAGTCGTCCTCCAGCCGCTGGACGGTGACGCCGGTCCGGCGGTGGAGCTGGGCGAGGGCGACGAGTTCGTCGGAGCGCCGGTAGACCATGTTGGTCAGCCACAGTTGGGGCGAGCGCCGGCCCGCGTGGTGGCGTACGGCGAACAGCCGGTAGGTGTGGTGCGGGTTCTGGCGGGTGGTGCGCAGTTCGGGCAGGCGCACCAGGCCGGTGACCACGGAGGTGCGGCCGGGGTGGCCCTCGTGGCTGCCGAGGGTGTCGAGGCGGAAGTGGCTCTCGGGCTTGAGCTCGAAGAAGCGTCGGGCCTCCATCGCGGCCGGCAGTCCGCCGCCGCCCACGTACGTCGCCCGGCCGGTGCTGTGGACGCCGGGCACCACCGGTATGCGGCCGGGTACGGCCACGACGAAGTCGCGGCCGCGCGCGCTCAGGGCCCGTACCAGCGCGGCGGCGCCGGGGCACGAGGTGAGGTCGGCGACGATCGGCGGGGCCCCGAAGCGGGTGTTGGCGGTGAGGGAGTCGGCGAGGTCGAGGGTGTGCTGTTCGACGGCGCGGTGGGTGACGCCCTCGGGGATCCGGGCCCGGGAGCGGCGTTCCTCGTCGCCGGCCCAGGCGCCGGGGAGCAGCAGGCCCCAGTCGACGGGGTAGGCGTCGGTCTCGGTGGCGAGGAAGGCGCCGACGCCGACCTGGCAGTTGACGGAGCGTCCGGTGGCGGGCACGAAGCGGCGGTGCACGCCGCAGGAGTGTTCGCCGCGCTTGCGCAGGACGGCGGTGTCGAGCACCCACGCCTGGGGCTCCACCCGCCGCTCCACCCAGCGGGTCAGCTCGGCGCGGGCGAGGTCCCAGTCCCAGGGGCTCGCGTTGACGAACTGGTGCATGGACTGGGGGGCCGTCGGGGAATCGGAGACGGCGGCGGCGATGCGCCGTACCGACTTCTTGCCCTCGGTGGTGAGCAGGCCCTGGAGGTAGGCCTGGGCCCAGTAGCGCTGGTCGGCCCGGGGCAGGTGCCCGAAGAGCTGTTCGGTCATCACCGAGACGGGCGCTTGGGCAAGGTTCGAGGCGTTCGCCGCCATGGCACGATCCCTCCTGCATCGGTCATCCAGCCGCTCGCATCAGCATAGCGATCGTTCGTTTTTTTTCCAGTGGATGGACGCACCTCCACCCCAAGCCCCTTTCTTCCGCGCCGACTTCGGCAAGTGAGCGGCCCGGACACCGCCGGCAGGGTGGTCCGACCACGTCCAGTGACCACTTCGGCAACTCTGCGTTGCGTTCGCCGCCTGATCATGCGGAAGCTGTGACGGATCTCAACCACGCACGCTTGAGGTGCCGGGACAGCGCACCCGTGGGGCCGGGCACCTCCCGACCCCGTTCGGAGACCCCATGGCGAATCAGCAGAGGGCGGTCAGGAGCCGCGGCGCCCTCGTGCGGGCGGCCGCCGCGCACTTCGACGAGGACGGCTACGCCGGGACCTCGTTGTCACAGATCAGCAAGTCGGCCGGGATCTCGGTGGGCGGACTGACCTTCCACTTCAAGTCCAAGGCCGAACTGGCGGAGGCCGTCGAGGAGGTGGGCCGCGCGGACACCCGCGCGGCCCTGGAGCGCGTACGGGCCCGGCCCGGCCCCGCGCTGCGCCGGCTCGTCGAGCTGACCCTGGAGCTGACCCGGCAGATCGGCCGGAACGCGGCCGTACGGGCCACCATCCGCCTGGAACGCGAACGGCCCGGGGCGCAGCCCTGGTCCGCGACCTGGCTCCCGGACGCGCACGAGTTGCTGCGCCAGGCCCGCGACGACGGCGGGTTGCTGCGCGGGACGGACCCTGAGGCGGTGGCGGCGCTGGTGCTGAGCCTGGTGTCCGCCACGGAGATGGCCTCGCGGCGCCCCACGGGCCCGGCCTGGTCCACCGAGGGCGCGATCCGGCTGCTGGAGAACACCTGGCGGCTGGTCCTGACGGGGATACTGGCCGACCGGGACGCGATCGCGGAGGTCACCCGCCGCCCCGTCGACACCACCGCCCCGGGCCGCAGCGGCCAGGTGGCCCACTAGGGACGACCAGGCCGGGGGTGTCCGGCTAGGCCGCCGTCCAGCCCCCGTCCACGGGGAGCGCCGTTCCGGTGACGAAGGAGGAGCGGTCGCTGCACAGCCATGCCGCCGCCTGGGCCACCTCGTCGGGGTCGGCCATGCGCTTTTGCAGGGAGCGCCCGGTGAAGGCCTCCTCCAGCGAGGGGGTGTGGCTGATGATGTCGGTCATCAGCTCCGTCCGCGTGCTGCCCACCACGAGGGAGTTGACCCGGATGCCGTCGGCCGCGTACTCGTCGGCGGCCGCCTTGGTCAGGCCGATCACCGCGTGCTTGGCGGCGACGTAGGAGGCGGTGGCGCCGGTGGCGAGGACCCCGGCCACGCTGGCGGTGTTCACGATGGATCCGCCGCGGCCGGCCGCGAGCATCGCGGGGAGCTGGTGCTTGAGGCAGTTCCACACGCCGCGCAGGTTCACGTCGAGGACCCGGTCGAAGACGGCGTCGTCGGTCTCGTGGACGCGGGTGCCGGCCGTGGCCCAGCCGGCGTTGTTGAGGGCGCCGTCGAGCCGGCCGTACTCCTCGACCGCGCGGGCCACCACGCGGGCCATGTCGGCGGACAGGGCCACGTCGGCCACCACGGCGGTCGCCTGCCCGCCACGCCGGCGTATCTCCTCGGCCAGCGCGTCGAGGTGCCCCTGCCGGCGGGCCGTGACGACCACGGCCGCGCCCTCCGCCGCGAACAGCCGGGCGGCGGCGGCGCCGATGCCGCTGGAGGCGCCGGTGATCACGATGACCTTGTTCTCCAGCAGGCGTAAGTCGCTCATGACGGGGTCCTTCGACGGAGCGGCGGAGAGGGGGGCTGGCAGGTCGGCGGAGCAAGCAACGGCCACGCAAAACCGGTCATGCGTTCACCTGGGGATGAGGCGTTCTATCACACCGAATCAGCCGGCCGACAGGCGGAACGTACGCCGCCTACGCCGTCGGCTGTCACCCGTCTACGTCGAACGGCGCCGTCGTGGACGTAGCCGCTGAACCCCCGCGAGAACCCCTTCGCGTCCGCTACTTGATCAGGGCCGCCGCACGGCGGACGCTGACCTTCACCGACTTCCGCCCGCTTTCGCTGGCGATGGAAGGGATGAGGAGTTCCCACATGGTCACGGTGCGTCGGGGCAGGTCGGAACGGTTGGTGACCAGGTCGGAGTACAGCTGCATGCCGGTGCACGCCCCGACGACGAATTCCGCGATCCTCCGCACCTCGGCGGAATCCGCCAGTTCACCCCGGTCCCGGGCCACGAGCAGGCATTCCTCCATGATTTTCTGCCATTCGTGGAACGACTCCGCGTCGTGCACCCCGAAGCCGGTCTGCTCCACGGCCAACCGCACGGCCGCGCGCAGGATCTTGTCCACCTGGAGCTGGTGCGACCACACGAGGGTGAGGTCCACCAGGCGTTGGAGCCCGTCCGAGGTCAGCCTGGGCATGATGGTCTCCGGCTGGGAGTTCATCACCGCCAGGGCCAGGGCTTCCTTGTTGGGGAAGTGGAAGTACACCGCACCGAGCGTGACGCCGGCCCTCTTCATGATCTCGCGCATGCTCGCGCCGAGGTAGCCGCTCTCGTCGAAGACCTCGGCCGCCGCCGAGATGATCGCCTGCCGGGTCTTCACCGCGCGTTCCTGCTTCAACTGCGGCTCCACCACTTGTGCATCCTCTCTCGACAAACAAAGCGAACGCACTTTATTTTACAGTCCGCGCCGTTGGCCGACCAGGCCATTCATGGCCACACATACGCACGCCAGAGGGGAATGGCATGCTCATATCGACTGAACGCCCCGCACCTGTACGCAGCGCCCTGACCACGACCGTTGCGAAGGAATACGTTCACCGCGCGGCCCTCTCCGACGTCTTCCTCACGGGATGCACGTCGACCGGACCCGATGCGTTCACGATCGATGCCCAGTGGCCTCGCTGCCATGGCTTCTACGTCTGCGACCGAGGCCTGTACGACCCCATGCTGCTGTGCGAGACCATCCGCCAGACGCTCCCGCTCCTGACCCACACCGCCTACGGGGTGCCGTTCGGGCACCAGTTGAGCTGGTCGCGGCTGCGCTACGCCGTCAACCCGCACGCGATGCGCGTCGAGCGCACCCCGGCCGAGCTCCAGCTCCACGTGAACTGTACGAACATCACCTACCGGCGCGGGCTGCCCGTCGCGCTGTCCATGCACTACGAGATCACCCGCGGCGAGACCCTGCTGGCCGTGGCCAGCACCGTCTTCCACTGCCACGCCCCGGCCGTCTACCAGCGGCTGCGGGCGGGGCGCGCGGGGACCAGCGGGTTCTGGGCGATGCCCGACCCGACCCCGGCGCTGTCGCCCGCGCTGTGCCGGCGGGACCGGCCGGACGACGTCGTCCTGTCCCCCACCGCCGACGCGGACCGCTGGCGGCTGCGCGTCGACCCGACGCACCCCGTGCTGTTCGACCACCCGGTCGACCACGTCCCGGGGATGATGCTCCTGGAGGCGGCGCGGCAGGCCGCCCACGCGTCGGCCCCCGAGGGGGGCGCCTGGTGGCCCGCGTCGATGAACATCACCTTCCGCCGCTACGTCGAGTTCACCAGCCCCTGCTGGATCACCGCCGAACCGGTCCCGCCGCAGACCGAGGGCCGCGACAAGGGGCTGCGGGTGACCGCCGTCCAGGACGAGGCGCCCGTCTTCGAGGCGACGGTCGCGGTCGCCCACATCCCCTGACCGCCTGCGCGCCCGAGGCGCTTCAAACGTCTCAGGCGTCTCAGGCGTCTCAGGCGTCGACGACGGCCGCGCGGAAGGTGTGGAAGGTGCGCAGGGCGCGCTCCCATACGTCGGTCCGTGCGGCCAACCCCTCCAGTTGGGGGGCGAGTTCGGCGGAGAAGGCGGTACTGGCCTCGACGGGCAGGAGGGAGGGGAGGTTGTCGATGGCGATGAGGTCCAGGGGGTGGCCCCCGCCGCGCAGGGTGCGTACCGGCTCCGTCCAGGTGGTCGTCTCGTCGTAGACCGGCAGCACGTTGCAGTCGGAGGTGACGTCGCAGGTGACGTCGCTGACGAGCGAGAGCCGGCGCTCGGGGTCGTCGAGGTCGGCCTTGGTCAGGAACGGCGGCACGGGCGAGGTGGTCAGCACGGTGTTGACCAGCAGGTCGTGTCCGAGGAGGGCGGGCCGGTCCAGCGCGCGGGTCTCGGCGAGGTCCCAGCGGGTGGGCTCCAGCCCGGCCCGGACGAGGGCGTCGCAGGCGCCCCGGCCGCTGCGGCCGAGCGCGCCGACCACGAGGGCGGTGGTGGGGTCCGCGTACGGCGCGTCGTACGCGCCCTCGGCCAGCAGCGCGTCGAGCGCGGGCCGGTCGGTGGGGGCGAGGGGGGTGGCGAGGGTGTCCCGGTGGTGCAGGACGGCGAGGGCCGCGCCGACGTAGCCCGCCCAGTAGCCGAAGGCGGCGACGCGGCGGCCGGCGTCGTCGGTGAGGTACTCCATGTCGAGCAGGGCCCCGCCGCCGGCGGTGAAGCGGGCGAGCAGTTCGGCGGCGCCGGCCTGCCCCTTGTAGGCGTGGCCGAAGTAGATGTGACGGTGGCGCAGGGCCGGGGCGTCCGGACCGGCGGGCAGTTCCTTGAGCCCGAGCACGTACGCCTCGTCGGGGGCCTCGGCGTGCCAGGAGGCGGTGGGGGCGGTGGCGCAGCCGGCGGCCTCGTAGGCGGCGAGCGGGAAGACGCGCTGTGGCGACTCCTCGACGGTGATCCGGACGCCGCCGCGGACCAGGCGGGCCGCGTCCTCGGGGGTGAGGGGGGCGCGGCGTTCGGTGGGGCGGGCCTCGTGCCGCATCCAGAGGTGGGTGCTGTCCGACATCGTGCGGTTCGTCCTGTCTACGGGCTGGGGGTGGCAGACCTGCCGCTGTCGCCCCGCGCCGGCGGGTCACCGCGGTCGCGGTGGTGTTCCAGCGTGCCGTGCGCGGTTCGCCGGCCACGGCCGGTACGGGCGGCGGGGGCAGGCGCCTGACCTGGGCTGCGGTGGCCCGCCACGCCGGGGGCGAGGACCCCGGGATTCACCCGCCCGGGGGGTGGGGTGCGGGGATCGGGGTTGACGTGAAGGTGCTGTCCTCCCAACCTAGCGGGGCCTGGCGCCCGTTGCCCGACGTACGGGCGGCTCACGCCTGAGCGGTGAGGACGAGGGCGGCGATCGAGGCGCCGAAGACCACCACGTGGCGGGCGTTCTGCAGGACCCACACCCAGCCGGGGAAGCCGCCCTCGGCGGCCTTGAGCAGGGCCGCGACGTCGATCCGGGCGAGCTCCTCGTCTCCCTTGCGGGCGAAGGCGGCGGTCACGGAGGAGACGGCGGTGAGGTTGCTGTGGAGGATCACGCAGTTGATCAGCAGGACGATCGACTGGAGGACCCAGGTCACGCCGGCCGCCCAGGAGCCGCCGAAGAGGTGGAGGCCGGCGGCGAGCGCCATCGACGCGGCGATCGAGACGGGCGCCCAGGTCTCGTGCCCGCCGGCGTCGAAGCGCATCCCGTTCTCGGCGAGGACGCCGGGCCGCACGCCCTGGCGCCGCAGTTCGGTCTCGGCGGCGACGGTGGCCGCGGCGCCGAAGCGGTGGCGCACCAGCGGGATGCTGAGGAAGGCGGTGGCGACGAGCAGCTGCAGTACGGCGATGGAAGCGTGCATGACGAGATCCCCTCGGGCGACTTGAACTAAGTACAAGAGGACTGTAGACCGGGACTTGAACTAAGTGCAAGCAGGTACCGGCCTCGTGCCTGAACTTTGTGCAAGAAGGGATCGCCCGCCTATCGTGAGCCCATGGCACGCGACACCCTGACGCAGGAACACATCGTCTCGACCGCGATCGAGCTGCTCGACGAGGAAGGCCTCGAAGGCCTCAACATGCGCAGCCTCGGCAAGCGCCTGGACTCGGCGGCCACGGCGGTCTATTGGCACGTCAAGAACAAGGACAACCTGGTCCTGCTCGCGGCCGACCACGTGTGGCACGAGATCGAGCTTCCCGACCCCGAGGCGCTCGGCTGGCGCGAGGCGGCCACCCGACTGGCCGGCGGCCTGCACGCGATGCTGGGCCGCCACCCCTGGCTCGTCCCCGCCTTCGGCACGTACCTCTTCTACGGGCCCGGCAAGGCGCGCTACGACGACCTGTGCCTCGCCACCTACGAGAGCGCCGGCTTCACCGCCGCCGAGGCCGACCGGGCGGCGGCCACCGTCTTCACCTTCGTGCTCGGCAGCGCCCTGAGCGCCGCCTCCGAGGCCTCGCTGACGCGGCGTCTCGGCCGTGACGGGGACGACGCGAAGGCGCGGTTCGAGGAGACGATGACGAAGGCGGCCGAGGTCGCCCGCCGCTTCCCCCGGCTACGCGCCCGCCTGGACGCGCCGGAGGCCAACGCCTACGCCGCCGCGCCCGAGGGTTCCTTCGAGTTCGGCCTCCAGATGCTGCTCGGCGGCCTGGAGGCGGAACTCGCGGGCCGGCCGGCGCGCTGAGCGGGCGTCGTCGCGCCGGCGTCGGGCATCAGGCGTCAGGCGTCAGGCGTCGCCCCTCGTACCGCCACGGCGAGGGCCCTGCTCACCCGTCGCCTCGTCCGCCAGCAGGAGCTTCTTCTGCGGCTTGCCCATGGCGTTGCGCGGCACGGCCGCGACGAAGCGCACCTCGCGCGGGCGCTTGTGCACCGAGAGGTGGGCGGCGACGAAGTCGGTCAGTTCGGCGCCGGTGACGCCCTCGGCGACGACGAAGGCGACGATCCGCTGTCCGAGGTCGGCGTCCGGGACCCCGACGACGGCGGCCTCGCTCACCTTGGGGTGGTCCAGCAGGGCGTTCTCGATCTCGCCCGCCCCGATCCGGTAGCCGCCGGACTTGATCATGTCGATGGAGGCGCGGCCCACGATCCGGTGGACGCCGTCGGCCAGGTCGACGGCCGCGATGTCGCCCGTACGAAACCAGCCGTCCTCGGTGTACGCGGCCGCCGTGGCCTCCGGGCGGCCCAGGTAGCCGGCGAACAACGTCGGTCCCGTGAGCTGGAGTTCCCCGATGTCGGCGCCCGGCTCGGCAACGATCCGGGTGCGGATCCCGGGCAGCGGGGTGCCGACCGTGCCGGGGCGGACCTCGCCGCCCGCCCGGCCGCTGATGGTGATCAGCGTCTCGGTCATCCCGTACCGCTCGACGGGGCGGTGGCCGGTGAGCCGTTCCAGGTCCCGGAAGACGGGCGCGGGCAGGGCGGCGCTGCCGGACACCAGCAGCCGCGCCCCCGCCAGCGCGGCGGCGGCGCCCGGGTCGGCGGCGATTCGGGACCAGACGGTCGGCACCCCGAAGTAGAGGCTGCCGCCGGCCTGCGCGTACGCCGTCGGGGTGGGGCGACCGGTGTGCACGAGGCGGCTGCCCGTGCGCAGGGCGCCGAGCACGCCGAGGACGAGGCCGTGGACGTGGAAGAGCGGGAGCCCGTGCACGAGGGTGTCCTCGGCGCTCCACTGCCAGGCCTCCGCGAGCGCGTCGAGGTCGGCGGCGAGGGCGGCGGCGGTCAGGACGACGCCCTTGGGCGGGCCGGTGGTGCCGGAGGTGTAGAGGACGAGCGCGGGGTCCTGAGGACGCGTCGTCGTCCGTGCCGAAACCGTCGCCCGACGGGCGAAGTCGACAACCACCTCGATCGCGCCGGAGTCCCGCAGGATGTGCTCGCGTTCGGCGGGGCCGGCGTCGGGCGGCAGCGGGACGCACGGCACCCCGGCCAGCAGCCCGCCGACGACGGCGGCGACGGTCTCCAGCGAGGCGGTCGCGGTGACGGCGAAGGCGGGCGCGCCCGCGATGTCGGCGGCCACGGCGCTCGCCGCGCCCAGCAGTTCCTCGTACGAGGCGGTACGGCCGGCGACGGTGAGGGCGTCCGCGCGGTCGCCGTACGTCCCGTCCAGGGCGGTCAGCACGCGGCAACTCCCTTTCGGTGGTGGAAGGCCAGGCTACGCGGCCGGCACCTGAGCCCCGGCCGGGCGGGGGTACGGGCCCCGGGCGGGGGCGGCCGTAGGATCGGCGGCGAAACGACGTTGCACGAGACGTTGCACGACCGGATTTCGACTACGCGGGGGAGACCTACGTGGAAACGGCACGGTTCGCGTCACTGATCGCCGCGACGATCACCATGGGCCTGGTCAGCGGCCTGTTCTACGCCTTCACCGTGGCCGTCATGCCCGCCCTGCGCGGCGCGGACGACCGCACGGTCGTCGACGTGATGCAGCGGATCAACGTCTCGATTCTGAACGGCTGGTTCCTGCTGGGCTACCTCGGCGCGCTCGTGTTCACCGGCCTCGCCGTCGGCCTGCACCTGCCGGCCGACGCGCGGGGCGCGCTCGGGCCGCTGATCGGTGCGTTCGTGGCGTACGTCCTGGCGATGATCGTCACCGGCCGGGTGAACATCCCGCTCAACAACGCCCTGGCCCAGGCCGGCCCCCCGGACCGCCTCCCCGACCCGGCGGCCGTCCGCCGCGCCTTCGAAACCCCCTGGACCCGCGCCAACCTCTGGCGCACCCTCCTGTGCACCCTGGCCACGGCCCTCCTGGCCTGGGCCCTGCTCCTGACCACCACCTGATCCCGCCGGGCGCGGCGGGAGGCGCCGGGGCGCAGATCACCGGAGGCCGCCCGAGCCGGGCCATCCGCCACACCGTCCGCCAACTCGGCCAGTGCGGCAAGCGTCTGCATGGGCAGCGGCATCGTCCCCGCTGCCGGCGTCGTGCGTCCTTCCTCGCCCGAGGTGGTCATCGAACCCCGCCTCATCTCATGCCGGGTCACCTCGCGCACCCCACTTGCACTTTGTTCAAGAGTCGCCTAACGTCCCACTTGAACAAAGTGCAAGTCAGTCGCGGAGACCACTGGAGGGGAAAGCACCATGACGAAGGCTCAGGAGACGCTGTCGGAGTTCGTACGGGCGACCGCCGAGAAGTTCGGGGTGCCGGGGGCGGCCGTCGGGGTGTGGGTGGACGGGCGGGAGGTGTTCGCCTGCCACGGGGTGACGAGCCTGGAGAACCCGCTGCCGGTGGACCCCGACACGGCGTTCCTGCTCGGTTCGGTCAGCAAGACGTACACGGCGACCGCCCTGATGCGCCTGGTCGCCGACGGCCGGATCGAACTCGACGCCCCCGTACGCCGCTACGTGCCGGAGCTGAGGCTCGCCGACGAGCGGGCCGCCGCCGGGATCACCGTGCTGAACCTGCTCAACCACACCTCCGGCCTGGACTGGAACCTCGTCAACGACACCGGCGCCGGCGACGACGCGCTGGCCGCCTTCGTGGCGGAGTTGGACGGCCTCGCGCTGATCGCCGAACCCGGTGCCCGTGCCTCGTACAGCCAGGCCGCCTTCAACCTGGCCGGGCGGATCCTGGAGAACGTCACGGGGATGACGTACGAGCGGGCGCTCGCCACCCTCGTCCTCGAACCCCTCGGGCTCACGCACAGCTTCTTCGACCCGGCCGCCGCGATCACCCACCGCTTCGCCGTCGGCCACAACCCGGGCGCGGACGGCGCCCTCGCCGTCGCCCGGGAGTGGAAGGGCACCCGCGCCAACAACCCCGGCGGCGGCATCGCGAGCTCCGTCGCCGACCAGCTGCGCTGGGCCCGCTTCCACCTCGGCGACGGCCGCGCCGAGAGCGGCGAGCGCCTGCTGCCCGCCGAGGTGCTGCACCGGATGAAGGAGCCGACGGTGGAGCTGCGCGGCAGCAGCCTCGGCGACGCCTTCGGCATCTGCTGGTTCCTGCGTGACGTCGACGGGGTGCGCACCGTGGGCCACGGCGGTTCGGTCAACGGCCAGTTCGCCGAACTGCTGACCGTGCCGGAGCGCGGCTTCGCCGTCGCCGTGGCCTCCAACGCCGGCCCGGACGCCGGGCTCCAGTTCAACCAGGCCGTGGTCCGCTGGGCCCTGGAGCACCACCTCGGCGTGGTGGACGCGGACCCCGAGCCGCTGCCCTACGACCACGACCGGGCGCTGGAGGCCGCCGGGGACTACTCCATCGACGCGATGACGCTCACCATCGCCACCGACGGCGAGCGGCTGACCCTGGCCGCCGCGATCAAGCCCGAAGTCCGCGCGGCCTCCGACACCGAGCTGCCCCCGGACTACCAGCCGGCCCCCATGGGCCTGCTGCCCGGCGACGGGGACGAGTACATCGTGCTCGGCGGCGGCCTGTCGGGCCAGCGCGGCTTCTTCACCCGCGACGCCTCCGGCACCATCACCGGCGCCGACCTGGCGGGCCGCCTCTTCCCCCGCGCCCGCCCGTCGGCGTAGCCGCCCCGGCTACCGGTCGACGGCCGTGGAGGACGAGGGCGCACCCCCGGAAATGCCGGACGCCGGCGGGTGGGGGGAAGGCCGCCGGCGTCCGGAGTGGGTGGGGGTGCGGGTGCGGGGTGGGTTAGATGAGGCCTTGGGCGAGCATGGCGTCGGCCACGCGTTCGAAGCCGGCGATGTTGGCGCCGGTGACGTAGTCGCCGGGGGCGCCGTGGCGTTCGGCGGTCTCGTACGCCGTGTCGTGGATGCGGCGCATGACCCCGGCGAGTTCCTCCTCGACGCGGGCGAAGGGCCAGGCGGAGCGGGAAGCGTTCTGGCTCATCTCCAGGGCGCTGGTCGCCACCCCGCCCGCGTTCGCGGCCTTCGCCGGGCCGAAGGCGACGCCGGCCTCGCGCAGGACGCGGACCGCGCCGGGGGTGGTGGGCATGTTGGCGCCCTCGGAGACGGCCTTGACCCCGTTGCGGACCAAGGTGAGCGCGTCGGCCTCGGTCAGCTCGTTCTGCGTGGCGGAGGGGAGGGCCACGTCCGTCGGCACGTCCCAGACGCTGCCGCCGGCGACGTAACGGGCGGAGCCACCGCGCCGCTGCGCGTACTCGCTGACGCGACCGCGCTCGACCTCCTTGATCTGCTTCAGCAGGGCGAGGTCGAGCCCCTTCTCGTCGACGACGTAACCGCCGGAGTCGGAGACGGTCAGCACGTGGGCGCCGAGCGCCTGCGCCTTCTCCACCGTGTACAGCGCCACGTTGCCGGAGCCGGAGACGGTGACCTGCTGGCCCTCCAGGTCCTCGCCGCGCTTCTTCAGCATCTCGGAGGTGAAGAGGACGTTGCCGTAGCCGGTGGCCTCGGTGCGGGCGTACGAGCCGCCCCAGCCGATGCCCTTGCCGGTGAGGACGCCGGCCTCCCAACGGTTGGTGATGCGCCGGTACTGGCCGAAGAGGTAGCCGATCTCGCGACCGCCGACGCCGATGTCACCGGCGGGGACGTCGGTGTGCTCGCCGAGGTGGCGGTGCAGTTCGGTCATGAAGGACTGGCAGAAGCGCATGACCTCGGCGTCGCTGCGGCCGCGCGGGTCGAAGTCGCTGCCGCCCTTGCCGCCGCCGATCCCGAGGCCCGTCAGGGCGTTCTTGAAGATCTGCTCGAAGCCGAGGAACTTCACGATCCCGAGGTTGACCGACGGGTGGAAGCGCAGGCCGCCCTTGTACGGGCCGAGCGCGCTGTTGAACTCCACGCGGAAGCCGCGGTTGACCTGGATGGCGCCCCGGTCGTCCGTCCACGGCACCCGGAAGATGACCTGCCGTTCCGGTTCGGCGATGCGCTCCACCACCTTGGCCTCGCGCAGCTCGGGGCGGTCCGCGAAGACCGGTGCGAGCGTCTCGATGACCTCCCGCACGGCCTGGTGGAACTCGGGCTCACCGGGGTTGCGGCGCTGGATGTCCTCTTCCAGCGTGGCGAGCCAGGAGGCGGTGGCGGGGTCCGTGCGGGGTGTCGACGCCATCGTCGGCTACCTCTTCTTCCTCTTCATGTTCTTCGTGTTCGTGTTCGTGTTCGTGTTCGTGATGGTGAGGGGTCCGTCGATGCTGCCGTATACGTGCGCGCCGAAGTAAGGGGTTCGCCCGGTCCTGAGCGCGTCGTAGGAGCCGAGGGCGGCGGCGAAGCCGGGGGTGGGAACGCCGGCGCGGGCGGCGGTCGCGACGACCGTGCGCCAGGCGGCCTGGGCGTCTGCCCACACGCGGACGTGGTCTCCCTCGGCGAGCCGGTCGAGGAGCGCGGCCCGCGCCATCACCTTGGAGGCGTACAGCGCCTGTTCCACCTGTACGGCGAACCGTGCCGCGTCCTCGGGATGCAGTTCGGTGGGCGCCGGGCCGGGCAGTCCGGCGGCGGAAGCCGGGGCCGGCGGCGCGGGGAGGGCCCCTACGGCGCCGGAGGCGGGCGGGCCGAGTTCGGGGCGGGCCGCGTGCCAGGCTCGGAAGGTGGCGGCGATCGCGTCGGGGGCGAAGCCGGCGACGTCGCGCAGCAGGTCGTGGGCCTCGGCGTCGAGCCGCGTGTCGACGTGGGCGAGGTCGGCCGGCGCCGTCGTGACGACGCGTCCGGCGCCGTCGGGGCCGGTGTGCGCGGGGGCGGGCATTGCTCCGTCAACTCCTGGGCTCGGGGCTCGGCTCGGGACTCGGCTCGGGGAGGGGCGCGCGGGGGCCGCCGGGCACGTCCACGTCCGGGCGTCCGGCCCCCGGGGGTTGGGGCCGGACGCGGCGGGCGCGGCGGTGCGGTGGATCGTACGGGGTTCCGCGCGGCCTTCGAATGGTTCTAGGCGCCGCCCACCGCCGGGTCATCCCCCGCCCACCGCCCGCCGGCGGGGAGGGCCGGGAGGGTGATGGCGGTGACGATGAGCCCGTCGCGCACCAGCCAGCTCCCGTCGAACGCGTCCAGCCGGACCCCGCCGACCACCGGCCCGGGGACCAGCAGCCGGGCGCGGAAGGTGGACCAGGCGGGGTCGACGGTGATCTCGGCGTCCTCGAAGTCGAGCCAGCGCCCGGTGAGCGGGTACCAGACCTTGTACACGCTCTCCTTGGCGCTGAACACCAGCCGTTCCCACTGCACGTCGGGCCGGCGGGCGGCGAGAGCGGGCAGCCAGGCGCGCTCCGCCGGCACGGTGACGAGCTCGGCGACGCCGGCGCTGCGCAGCGGCAGGTTCGGTTCGGCGTCGATGCCGATCGCCGCGGCCCGGTCGGCGGGGGCCACGACGGCGGCACGGTAGCCGTCACAGTGGGTCATGGCGCCGACGAACCCGGCGGGCCAGCGGGGGGCGCCCTTGGGGTCGCGCAGGATCGGCGCGGGGTCGACGCCCAGCTTCCCGAGGGCCTCGCGCGCGCAGCGGCGTACGGTGGCGAACTCCCCGCGCCGGCCCTGCTGGGCTCCTTCGACGAGGAGTTCCTCCTCGGGGAAGAGCTCCGCGAGGGCGCCGGGGTCGTCGCCGAAGGATTCGACGGCGACGGCGTCGGGGGTGAGCAGTTCTTCGATCATGCCGGGACCTCGATCACCACGGGAACTTCGATCACCACGGGAACCTCGATCACGACGGGCGCTCCGCGAGGATGCGTACGGCGCCGGCGGGGCCCGCCGCGCGCTGCTTCCACTCGCGCGGGTAGCCGAGGGAGACCTCGTGGTGCGGGATGCCGTCCTGCCGGATCAGGCGGGGGATGTGCAGGTGTCCGTAGACGACGGCCGCCGCGCGGAAGCGGACGGGCCACTCCTCGGTGGCTTCGGTGCCGCACCACAGGGCGAACTCGGGGAAGCGCAGGATGCGGGTGGGTTCGCGGACCAGCGGATAGTGGTTCACAAGGACGGTCGGCAGGTGGTCGGGGATCTCGGCGAGCCGCGCGGCGGTGTGCTCGACGCGCGCCCGCGACCAGGCCTGGCGGCTGGGGTAGGGGTCGGGGTGGAGATAGAACTCGTCGGTGCACACGACGCCCGCCCGGTCGGCGATCTCCATCGCCTCCTCGTGCGTACGGGCTCCGGCGGGCCGGAAGGTGTAGTCGTAGAGGAGGAAGAGCGGGGCCACGACGACGGGGCCGCCCACTCCCTCCCACACCGGGTACGGGTCCTCGGGGGTGGTGACGCCGAGCCCTCGGGCCAGCTCGACGAAGTGGCGGTAGCGGGCCTCGCCGCGCAGTTGCACCGGGTCGTCGGGGGTGGTCCACAGCTCGTGGTTGCCCGGCGCCCAGACCACCTTGGCGAAGCGCTCGCGCAGCCGGTCGAGGGTCCATTCGAAGTCCTCGACGGTCTCGCTGACGTCGCCGGCGAGCAGCAGCCAGTCCTCGTCCGTCTCGGGCCGCAGGCCGTCGACGACCTTCTTGTTCTCCTGGTGGCGGACGTGCAGGTCGCTGATGGCCAGCAGCCTGCCGGAACCTGTCGGCATCAGGCCGCTCCGAGCGCGTCGACGCGTCCGTGGCGCAGCGCGGCGCGCACGACGGCCGCCACCTGGGGAACGCTGTGGTCGAGGTAGAAGTGCCCGCCGGGCATGATCCGCAGGTCGCTGGTGGCGGTGGTGTGCACCCGCCAGGCGGCGGCGTCCTCGACGGGGACGACGGGGTCGCGGTCGCCGACGAGGACGGTGAAGGGGACGTCCAGGGGCCGGCCGGGCTGCCAGGCGTAGGAGCCTATGGCCTTGTAGTCGGCGCGCAGCGGCGGCATCACCATCTCCAGCAGGTCCGGGTCCTCGAAGACCTTGCCGACCGTGCCGCCGAGCTTGCGGATCATGGCGATCACCTTCTCGTCGGTGTCGAGCCGGTCACTGGCGCTGCCCAGCGGGGTCGGCGCGAAGCGGCCGGAGAGGAAGAGCCGTTCGGGGGCGGGCAGTTCGCGTCGGGCCAGTTCACGGGCGAGTTCGTAGGCGATGACGGCGCCCATGCTGTGCCCGAAGAAAGCGTACGGGCGCCGGTCGCCGGCGGGGGTCGTGGCGGCGCCGAGTTCGGGGGTGAGTTCGTCGGCGAGCGCGGTGACGAGCCGGCCGATGTCGTCCATCGCGGGTTCCATGCGGCGGTCCTGACGTCCCGGGTACTGGACGGACACCACGTCGAACTCGGGGGTCAGCTCCTGGGACAGCGCCAGGAAGGCGCTGGCGGCGCCGCCCGCGTGGGGGAAGCAGATCAGACGGGTGTCGCTGTCGGGTGCCGGACCGAACCTCCGAAACCAGTCACTGGCCATGTGTCTTCTCTCCTTCAGCGTTTTGTCGACTCGGCTTCCAGGGTCCGTCGAGCCGCTGGACCGGCGGTCGAGAGGTACCGGACGGCGAATCCAGACGGTGTGGTCCGCTTGTCGAAGCCCGGTCCGGGCGCGGTCCGGGCGCGGTCCGTAGGGGGAGCGGGCGGTGGGCGGGGGGTTACCGCGCCGTGAGACGGCGTGGCCAGACTGCAACCGTTTCTCGCCACTCACCGTTCCTTTTCCCCCTCGCTCCCTTCCGCCCGCCCCTGGAGGCGCATGTCATGTCCAGTTCAGCCGCATCCAATTCAGAACTTGCGTCCGGCACGGAAAGACGGCAGCTGACCAGAGGTCAGATCGTCGGCCTGGCCGTCGCCAGCATGATCCCCGCGGTCGGTCTCGCCGCGGTGCCGGCCCTGATGTTCGTCTCGGCCGGCAACGGCAGCTGGCTCTCCGCCCTGCTGTCGGCCGCCGTCACCACCTTCGTCGGCCTGTCCGTCATCACGTTCGCGCGCCGCCACGTCGCGGGCGGCTCGCTCTACTCCTACCTCTCCCTCGTCTTCGGCCCGTGGGCCCGCCTGGTGGCCGCCGCCGCCCTGCTGCTCGGCTACGCGGCGATGATCGCGGGCATCACGATGGTCATCGGCGTCTACGTCGGCAGCTTCCTGCTGTCCCAGGGCTACGCGGGCGGCCTGGAGTTGCCCGTACAGCTCGCCGTGTACGCCGTCGCCCTGCTGATCGCGGTGTTCTTCGCCCGGCGCGGCGTGGACGTGTCCGTGCGCGCCGCCGTGGTGCTGATGGCCGTCGCGATCCCCGTCGTCGGCGTGGTCGTGGTGGCGAGCGCCACCACCACCGGCCTGCACCTGGCCGAGCAGTTCTCCTTCGAGGGCGGCTTCTCCTCCAGCGGCGTCTTCCAGGGCATGGCGGCCGGCGCCACCTTCCTGATGGGCTTCGAGAGCTGCGCCGCGCTGGCGCGGGAGACCAAGGACCCCAAGCGCGACGTGCCGTTCGCGGTGCTCGGCATCCCGGTGCTGCTGGGCGTGGTGTACCTGCTGGCGACGATCCTCCAGGTGCCCGGCCTGTTCGCCTCGGCGGAGAGGCTGGCGCAGGGCATGTCGCCGGCGGCGGCGCTGGCGCTGAACGCCGGTCTGGGCGAGACCTTCGCGAGCGCCACGGACCTGGTGCTGGCCGTCGCGACGTTCGCCGGGCTCATCGGCTTCGTCAACTTCGGCGCGCGGTTCGTCGCCACCCTCTCCGACGACGGTCTGCTGCCGCGCCGGGTGGGGCGCCCGGACCCGAAGCACGGGTCGCCGGCGACCGCCGTGGTCACCCTGTCGGTGATCGGGTTCGTGGTGCTCGCCGTCGCGGTGATCGCGTACCCGGATTCGCTGCTGTCGGTGTACTCGGCGCTGGCGACCCTGATCGTCTACCTGTGGGTGTTCCCGTACGTGCTGATCTGCGCGGCGCACGTGGTGCTGCTGGCCCGGGAACGGGCGCGGCGACCGCTCGCGTACGTGACGGCCGTGCTCGGCGGCGCGGCGATGGCCTGGGTCTACCTCAACGGGTGGGTCAACCCGCCCGCCGCTCCCGTGGACGCGATGTCCTGGGTGGCGCTGGCCCTGATCGCCGTCACCCTGGTGGCCCTCACCCTCGGCCGGCGGGGCCGGACGGCGCCCGCCCCGACGCCGGCGCCGGCGCGGGACGTGTCGCCCCCGCGCGGGTCGGCGAGCGACGCGGACCGCGTCCGCGCCTGACCCGGACGGCCGACGGGCCCCGGTCCCACCGCCTGAGCGGGGCCGGGGCCCGTTGCCGTACGGGGTGCGCGGCGCGGATCAGGCGGTGTTGCGCCAGGTCGGCTGCGCGCCCGCGGCCCAGGAGGTGGCCGCGCGGCGGAGGGCCGACGAGGGGGTCCAGCGGGCCGCGGCCCGCGCCTGCTCCTCCTCCGCCGCCCGGACCGCCTCGGCGGTACGGGCCGCGAGGACGGCGGAGAGGGCCACGGCGAGCGCGGCCACCTCGTGCGCGTCGGGGGAACCGCTGGTGATGCGCCAGGCCGGCGCGGAGAGCATCTCCGACGTGGCCCGTTCGTCGGTGTCGTGCGCGGACGTGCCGGCGGGCGTGCTGACCGCTCGAAGCATCGGGGTCCTTCCTCTCCTACTGGGGCTGGTTGCCGTGCTTGCGGCTGGGCAGCGGGGCGTGCTTGCCGCGCAGCACCTCCAGGGCGCCGATCAGCGCCGCGCGGGTGTCCGCCGGGTCGATGACGTCGTCGACGAGGCCGCGCTCGGCCGCGTAGTACGGGTGCATCAGCTCGTCGCGGTACTCCGCGATCCGCGCGGCCCGGGTGGCCTCGGGGTCGTCGGAGGCGGCGATCTCGCGGCGGAAGACGACGTTGGCGGCGCCCTCGGCGCCCATGACCGCGATCTCGTTGATCGGCCAGGCCAGCGCGATGTCGGTGCCGATGGAACGCGAGTCCATCACGATGTACGCGCCGCCGTAGGCCTTGCGCAGGACCAGCGAGATGCGCGGGACGGTCGCGTTGCAGTACGCGTACAGCAGCTTGGCGCCGTGCCGGATCACACCGTTGTGCTCCTGGTCGACGCCGGGCAGGAAGCCGGGCACGTCGACCAGGCTGACCAGCGGGATGTTGAAGGCGTCGCACATCTGCACGAAGCGCGCGGCCTTCTCCGAGGACTCGATGTCGAGGACGCCGGCCATGTTCTGCGGCTGGTTGGCGACGATGCCGACGACGTTGCCGCCGAGTCGGGTCAGCGCGCAGATGATGTTCGGCGCCCAGCGCTCGTGGACCTCGAAGAACTCCCCGTGGTCGGAGATCTCCTCGATGACCTTGTGCATGTCGTACGCCCGGTTGGGGTCGGCCGGCACCAGGTCCAGCAGCGACTCCGTACGCCGGTCCTGCGGGTCGTCGGCGAGCTCGGCGGGCGGCAGTTCGCGGTTGTTGGAGGGCAGGTACGACAGCAGGTGGCGGACCTCCTCCAGGCAGTGCTCCTCGTCGTCGTACGCGAAGTGCGCGACGCCGGAGACGGAGGCGTGCACGTCGGCGCCGCCGAGGCCGTCCTGGGTGATCTGCTCGCCGGTGACCGCCGCGACGACGTCGGGGCCGGTGATGAACATCTGCGAGGTGTCGCGGACCATGAAGACGAAGTCGGTGAGCGCCGGCGAGTACGCCGCGCCGCCCGCGCAGGGGCCCATGATGACGCTGATCTGCGGGATGACGCCCGAGTTGCGGACGTTGCGCTGGAAGATGCCGCCGTAGCCGGCCAGGGCGGTGACGCCCTCCTGGATACGGGCGCCCGCGCCGTCGCAGAGCCCGACGATGGGGGCGCCGGCCTTCTCCGCGAGGTCCATCAGCTTGTGGATCTTCTGGGCGTGCGCCTCGCCGAGCGCGCCGCCGAAGATGCGGAAGTCGTGGGCGTACGCGAACACCGGGCGGCCGTTGACCTGGCCCCAACCGGTGACGACGCCGTCGCTGTGCGGCTTCTTGTCCTCCAGGCCGAAGCCCGTGGCGCGGTGCCGGCGGAACGCCTCCACCTCGGTGAAGGTGCCCTTGTCGAAGAGCAGTTCCAGGCGCTCGCGGACGGTGAGCTTGCCCTTGTTCTTCTGCGCCTGCGTGGCCTTCTCACTGGGGCCGGCCTCGACCGCCTCGCGCAGTTCGGCGAGTTCCGCCACCCTCGACGCCATGGTCGCGGCCGCCGGAGGTCCGAGCGGCGCTTCCTCGACGATGCTCATGCTTGTCCTTTCGAAGAGAACTTCCCCCGTCGCGCACGTGAACGCGGCAGACGCAGCACATCCTGGCCAGTGCGGATACAGGTCCCCTCGAACCGCTCTGGAGGAGGGGACCCGCTCCAGGAACGCTCAGGCGCTCAGCGCTCAGCGCTCAGCACTCAGCGCTCAGGCGCTCAGCCGGTCAGACCCGCCAGGCCCCGGCGGTGGCCGCGTCCTTGACGAAGTCGGCGAAGTCGCGGGCGTCCCGTCCCAGCGCCCGCCGGACACCGTCGCTGACCTTGGCCTCGCCGCCGCTCGCGACGGGGTGCAGGGCCGCGGCCCACAGGGCGGCGTCGGGGGCGGAGACGCCCTGGGCGACGAGTTCGCCCACGAACTCGTCGGTGGACAGGGCGGTGTAGGAGGCCTTGCGGCCGGTGGCGGCCTCGATGAGGGAGAGCACCTCGTCGAGCGCGACGGGGCGGGGCCCGGAGAGTTCGTAGACCTGCCCGTCGTGGCCGTCCTCGGTCAGCGCGGCGACCGCGACCGCCGCGATGTCCTCGACGTCGATCCAGGTGGCCACGCCGTCGCCGGCGGGCAGGCGCAGCTCGCCCGCGAGGACGCCCTCGTTGAAGAAGCCCTCGTCGAAGTTCTGGGCGAACCAACCCGGGCGCAGGATCGTCCAGGCGAGGCCGGACTCGCGGACGGCGGCCTCGCCGGCGAGGAAGGCGTCGCTGGTGGAGGAGTCCTCGCCGTAGTAGCCGGGGGTCTCGACGCCGCGCGCGGAGAGCAGGACGAGGCGGCGCACGCCGGCGCGCGCCGCGGCCTCGGTGAACTCGCGGGTGCGGGGCGCGGTGTCGTTCTGGACGATGTAGACGCCGGCGACGCCTTCGAGGGCGGGGCCCCAGGTGGTGTCGTCGAGCCAGTCGAAGCGGGTTTCGCCCTTCCGGGAGGCGGACTTGACCGGAATTCCACGCTCCGTGAGTTGGCGCACGACCCGACGACCGGTCTTTCCGGTGCCGCCGATGACAAGTACTGGATTCTGATTCATGCGGCCGATGGTAAATCAGGGAATTGCTCCGAAATACCCGCCGATGAGCGGCCGATGACCATCCGGTGGGGACCCGGGGGCACCATCACACTTGCGACCCCATCCGCAGCGGCCGCGTCTGACATAAAGAATCGGGAGCTACCTGAATGACTGCCCTCACGAACAAGACTGCTCTGGTCACCGGTGGCAGCCGGGGCATCGGCCGCGCCATCGCCCAGCGGCTCGGCAAGGAGGGCGCCCTCGTCGCCCTGACGTACTCCAGCGACGAGGCCGCCGCCAAGGAGACCGTCGACGCGATCGAGGCCGCGGGCGGCCGCGCCTTCGCCTTCCGCTCCGCCCTGGGTGTGGCCGGCGACGCCGACGCCCTGTGGGAGGCCTTCGACGCGGAGATCGGCAAGCACTCCGACACCGCGGGCCTGGACATCCTGGTCAACAACGCCGGCATCGCGGGCCCCGGTCTGATCCACGAGGTCACCGAGGCCGACTACGACAAGGTCTTCGCGATCAACGCCAAGGCCCCCTTCTTCATCATCCAGAAGGGCCTGGAGCGCCTGCGCGACGGCGGCCGCATCATCAACATCTCCTCCGGTGTCACCAAGGTCGCCTTCCCCGGCATGACCTCCTACGCCGCGAGCAAGGGCGCCGTCGAGGTGCTCACCCTGACCCTCGCCCAGACCCTGGGTTCGCGTCAGATCACCGTCAACGCCGTCTCCCCCGGCACCATCGAGACCGACATCCACCCGTGGATGGCCGACCCGGCCGCCAAGGCGCACGCCGCCGGCTTCTCGGTCTTCAACCGCGTCGGTCAGCCGGCCGACGTCGCCGACGTCGTCTCCTTCCTGGCCTCGGACGACGCCCGCTGGGTGACCGGCCAGAACATCGACGTCTCCGGCGGCTCCGGCCTCGGCATCTGACGCCGGACCGGTCGACCGGAAGGCCGCCGCCTCCCCACCGCACGGGGGAGGCGGCGGCCTTCGTCGTGCCCTGCGCGCCGGCGTGGACGCGTACGCGACGTGGACACGTACGCCGCGCGGGCACGCGAAGACCCCCGGGCCGAGGGGATCACCCTCGGCCCGGGGGCCCGTCACCGCAGAGGCGTTCGGGGTCCGATCAGACGTTGCGGATGGACAGGGTGTGGCGGAAGACGTTCTTCGGGTCCCACTTGTTCTTGGCCGCCTGGAGCCGGCAGTAGCCGTCCTTGAAGTACAGGGGCTCCCAGCCGATGCCGGAGGTGTTGAGCGCCGGGTCGGCGAGGTCGGCGTCGGCGTAGTTGATGAACGCGCCGTCGTTGACCCCGCCCGGACGCGGCACCCCGCCGGTGGCGGCGAACACGTCGCGGTAGAACTCGCGGATCCACGCGAGGTTGGCCGCGTCCTCCGCCTGGGTCGCCCACAGGTTCACGAACAGCATCTTGATGATGGAGTCGCGCTGCGCGGTGGCGGTCGCCGAGGAGGCCGGCAGGTTCGCCGCGCCGCCGTAGCCGGCGATCTCCACGAGGGCCGCGGAGTTGTTGTAGTCGGTGCGCGTGAGGTGCTTGTAGAACGCCTTGATCTGCGCGTCCGGCATGGTGCGGCGCAGGTAGGCGGACTTGGCCTTGAAGCGGCCCTTGCCCTCGAAGCCGGAGCCGCCGAGGCCCGGCCAGTTCAGGACGTTGTACAGCCAGTCGACGCGCTTGCGGGTGTCGACGCGGTAGGTCAGGCCCGTGCCGGCGACGATCGCGGCGAGGTAGTTGTCCAGGAGGGCGTCCGCGTTGGGCAGGGCGGTGTCGATCTGCGAGCTCATCAGGAACTCGCCGGCCAGCTTGTGGCGGGGCTTGATGGCGCTGAAGAGCTTCGCGTACGGCGACGTGGCGGAGGCGTTGGCCTCGTGCCAGGCCGTGAAGTTGCGCAGCAGTCGGGTGAAGGCGGCCTCGGTCATCCCGTTCCAGGAGAAGGCGACCTCGGAGACGATCAGCTCGCGGGGGGCCTTCGGGAGCAGGGTGGTCGGGTCGTTGCCGGTCGCGGTCGGGCTGCGGAACCAGTAGCGCGTGACGATGCCGTAGCTGCCGCCGCCGGCGCCGGTGTGGGCCCACCACAGCTCACGGTTGGGGTCGTTCGCCTCGCGGGTGGCGACGACCTTGCGGGCCACGCCGCCGGCGTCGACGTGCACGACCTCGACGGCGTACAGGTGGTCGACGGTGACACCGTGCGAGCGGGCCAGCGGGCCGTAACCACCACCGGGTATGTGGCCGCCGACCGAGACGGTCGGGCAGGTGCCGCCGGGGATGGTGACGCCCCAGTTGGTGTAGAGGGTCTGGTAGACGCTGCCCAGCTGGGCACCGGCGTCGACGGCGATGGCCCCGCGGGCCGTGTCGTGCGAGATCCCGGTCATGGCCGAAATGTCGATGAGGACACGGATGTTGGCGTTGCTCGTGAAGTCCTCGTAGCAGTGGCCACCGCTTCGGACGGCGAACCGCAGACCCTTGTCGAGGGTCTCCTGCACGGCCTGGACCACCTGGTCGGCCGTGCTCGCCACGAGCACGTAGTTGGGCGTGCCGACCCAGCGGCCGTTGGCCCCGGCCACCAGGCTCGCGTAGCGCGGGTCGGACGGCGTGACCGTGACCAGCTGCGACGAGGCGATGCCGGCGGCGGCCGTCGGCTCGGCGGCGAACGCCTCACCCGCCCAGCCGCCCAGGGCGATGGCCGCGCCGCCGGCGGCCGCGGTGTTTCTCATGAACACGCGGCGGGAAACTCCGGTCATTCCGTGTACCTCCACGAGGAATTGGTTCTCGAGCGCGGAACTCGACATCACGCCGCACACCTGGTGGAGGCGGGGTGGAATCAATGGCCGTGAGTCCCTGTGAAACCACAAATTATCGGCCAGACGCCACCGTCGAGTAATCCTTGACCAATTCCGGTTGTGAAGGGGATTCGAGTCCGGTGGGCAAGGAGAATCGAGCCGGACCCGAGCGGCCTCGAAAGGCGATTCAGACGGCCCAGACCCCGGCCAGAGAGGATCCCGCGAGCGGATCGAGGCGCAGGGCGGGCCCGAGGGCCTCGCGCGTGGCGTCGCAGAGCTGGATCTCGCCGGCGGGGGCGAGTTCCAGCAGGCACTGGCAGGTGTCCAGCAGGGCGCCGTTGACGGACGGCGCGGCGGTGGGGTCGTCCGGCCGGAAGCGCACCAGGGCGTTCCCGGTGGCCACGGCGGCGTGCAGGGTGAGGCCCTGCCAGGGGGTCGGGGTGAGGCCGGTGTCGGTCGTGGGGTCGGTGAGCCGGTCGCGGATGGCGGCGGCGGCGCGGACGGCCCGTACGGCGGTGCCCTCCTCGCCACCGGCCCGGAACAGGCCGAGCGAGACGGCTCCGATGGAGGTGACCGCGTCCCCGCCGAACCGTTCGATGCGGCGGCGGGCGACGGCGTTGACGCTCTCGAACATCTCGTCGAGGAAGTCGGGCGCGGCGCCCGCCAGGTCCGGGGTGATCCGGGTCTGGACGAGGAGGACGCTGATGCGCTGGCGCTCGGTGACCACCGGGCGGGCGGCGACGGGCTGCCGGCGCACCGGCGCTCCCCTGGGCTGGACCGGGCGGTCGGCCGGCAGCAGGCCGCGGGGGTGGGTGGGGACGGCGGCCAGCATGCGCCGCCGCTCCTCCGGGCGCTCCTCGCGCGGGTCCTCGTAGCGCTCGACGGGGTGCTGCGCGGGGCGTTCGGCCCCGTACAGGTCGGCGGCGTGGTCGAGGGCGCGGTCCAGGGGACAGCCGGCGTCGGCCCCGGCCGGCGTGGCGGCCGGGTGCTCCGGGAGCGGCGTCGGCGCGTGGGTCGCGCCCCGCGCCGCGGCCGCGTCCTCGCGCCGGCGCACCTGGCCTCCGGGTACGCCGACCGGGGCGGGACCGCCGAGGATGACCGCGGCCGGGGCGAGGTTGAGGGCGGGGTCGTGGGCGAGGATCGCCTGCTGGAGCCTGCGCAGTTCGTGGCCCGGCTCCAGGCCGAGGTCCTCGACGAGGGTGGCGCGGATGCGGTTGTAGACGCTGAGCGCGTCGGCCTGCCGGCCGCAGCGGTACAGGGCGAGCATCAGTTGGCCGGAGGAACGCTCGCGCAGCGGTTCGGCCTCGACCGTGGTCTCCAGCTCGCCGAGGACGGCGTAGTGCTGGCCGCAGCGCAGCTTCGCCTCGAAGTAGTCCTCCAGGACGTCGAGTCGGGTGTTCTGCACGGCCGTCAGCTCGGGCCACATCGTGCCGGTCTCCACCAGGTCCGACAGGACCGGTCCCCGCCACAGCTCCAGGGCCTCGCAGAAGAGGTTCGCCGCCTCGTGCGGGGCGCCGGCCGCGAGGCGGGCGCGGCCCTGACGCACGCGCTGACGGAAGAGGTGCAGGTCGACGTGGTCCGGATCGACGCGGATCATGTAGCCCGGCGCCCGGGTGACGAGCTCGGCCGGCGCCCCGTCGCCGGGCGCGCACTGGTTCAGCATGCCGCGCAGCCCCCACACGGCGTTCTGGAGGATCTTGCGGGCCGTGACCGGCGCGTTGTCCGCGCTCCACAGCGCGGTGAGCAGTTGGCTCGTGGGGACGACCTGATTGGCCTGTAAGAGCAGGTATCCCAGCGTGGCGCGCGGCTTGGTTCCGCCGAGCGGTACGGGCTGGTCAGCGGACATCACTTCGAGCGGACCCAACATCCGAAAGCGCATAACTCCCCCGGTCCTGCGAGCTGATACGTCATGCTCACTCGTTCAGGAGATTACAAACCAACACTCCGGTTTGTCAAAAGTGTTGTCGGGTACGGTCCTCCACCGCCGCGCCGGCCGAACGCGCCGCGTACCGAGGGTTTTTGAAAAACCAAAGGCCAGAGGGCCCGGGAGGGGGGACTCCCGAGCCCTCTGGCGGTGCTGCGACCCGGGGGGAGGTCGCATCACTGTGGGGTGGCTCACATGCCGCAGGAGGGAAGGGTGGCCGAAAAACGACCTTGAGAGCCCCTCAAACAGCACAAGCGGTTTGGTTTACGTGTACCCCGCACGCGGTCAGGCGACCGGCGCGAGGCTCGCCCCGTCCGTGTCACGGATGATCACGCAGACGTCGCGCAGGGCCGCCTCCAGCCGGTCGATCTCCTCGTCGGTGAGGTAGACGGACGGCTCGAAGCGCAGCGTGTTGACCGCGCTGGACGTCGGGAAGGTGCGGATGCGGTGCGCCCGCAGGATGTGGCCCGAGACGAAGTACCCGAAGAACCCGCTCTGGGCGACGGCCCGCAGCGGCTCGGACGCGGAGTCCGACTGGTCGTGGAACTCCAGACCCAGCATCAGGCCCCGGCCGCGCACCTCCTTGACCGCCTCGGGGAAGTCGTCACGGACCGCGCGCAGCATCGCCAGGAGCTTCTCGCCGCGCTCGGCGGCGCGCCGGTAGACCTCGCCGTCGCCGCGCTCCATGATCTCCAGCACCTTGAGGGCGATGAAGCAGGAGAAGCTGTCCTTGGCGAAGGTCGAGCTGTGCGCCAGCTCGAACTGCCCGTGGTAGAGCGGCTTGCGTACGAGCATCACCGCGGCCTTGGCGATGCCGCCGCCCAGGCTCTTGGCCAGGGTGTAGTAGTCGCCGCGCAGGCCCAGCCGCGTCGCGGCCAGGAAGCTGCCGGTGCGGCCCATGCCGGTCTGCACCTCGTCGATGACGAGCGGGATCGAGGCCTCGGCGCAGACCTCCTGGATCTCGCGCGCGAACTCGACGGTCAGCTCGTGGATGCCGCCCTCACCGAGGACGGGCTCCAGGACGAAGGCCACGAAGAGCGGGAAGTCCCGCTCGACGACCTGGACCTGACCGCCCTCGACGACGAGGTCGAGCAGCTGCGCCCGCTCCTCGTCGATGATCTTGCGCAGGGCGCCCGGCTGGTCGCGGGGGACGAAGCGGGACTGCGCGGCGAGCGCCTTGAACGGCAGCCGGTAACCCTCGTTGTGGGTGAGCTGCACGCTGCCGGCGAGCTTGCCGTGGAAGCCGCCCTCGGGGACGAGGAAGACGGGTTGGCGCGCCGCCTGCGCCTCGTTGCGGGCGACGACCTCGGTGACGAGGTCCTCGATGGAGGCGGCGACGCCGGGCGCGACGGTGGCCTCGCCGGCGGTGACGCGGGTGAGGACCTCCTCCACGTGCGCGGAGATCTCCTCGGTGAGGGCCGCCAGGCGCAGGCCGCGGTCGAGCTCGGCGTGCTTCATGGCCGCCTCGACGGCCTCGGCGCCGCTGTTGGCGAAGATGGCGTAGTACTGCTCGTCGTCGCCGCGCTCGCGCTGGAGGATCCGGTTGAGGACCTCGGCGACGTCGTTGGCGTACGGGTGGCGGGAGAACTGCGCGTGGACGGGCGTCTGCGCGTCCAGCAGTTCCTTGGCGTAGGCGTTGATCTCGGGGTTGTTGTGCCCGAGCATCAGCGAGCCGTAGCCGCCGACGAAGTCGAGTACGGGGATCTCCTGCCCGTCCTCGCCGCGGCGGTAGAGGGTGTTGCCCTCGCCGCGCACGTAGTCGGCGTCGAGACCGCCGGAGGCCAGGACGCCCAGCAGGAACGGCTCGGCGAACTCGGCGTTGGCCGTGGTGGGTTCGGTCGTCATGTCAGTCCCTTCAGGCGTTGGTGGTGGACTCTTCGCGGGCGGCCGGCGCGGCGCCGGCCTCTGCCTTGCCCTCCTCCGCCGGGGCCTCGGCGGCGCCGATGGCGGGGATGTGGCGCAGCATGGACAGCACGAGGACGCCGGTCACGACGGCGAGGCCGGCGCTGACCCAGGCCGTCGCCTGGAACCCGGAGGTGAAGGCGTCGCGGGCGACGGTCACCAGCTGCGCGCCGAGGTCGGCCGGCAGCGAGGCGGCGGCGTCGGTGGCGCCGCCGACCGTGTCGCGGGCGGCTTCGGCGGCCTCGGCGGGGATCCCGGCCGGGGCGTTGTCGTCGACCTGGCCGCGGTAGACGGCGACGGCGATGGAGCCCGTCACGGCGATGCCGAGCGCGAGGCCGAGGTCGTAGGCGGTCTGGCCGGTGGCGGCGGCGCTGCCCGCCTTCTCCGGCGGCGCGGCGCCGGCGGCCAGCGAGGTGCCGAGGACGCTGATCGGGGCGACGCCGAACATGATGACGGCGAGGCCGAGGGCGGCGGGCACGATGCCGTCCTTGTCGGGGCCGGCGATCCCGGTCAGCCAGAAGCCGGCCAGGGTGACGACGAGGCCCGCGGTGATGACGTAGGCGGGGCGAATCCGCTTGGCGAACACCGGGGTGAGCTGCGAGCCCAGGATGAGGCCCGCGGCTCCGGGCAGCAGCCACAGACCGGCGGCGAGCGGGCTGAGCCCGCCGGACACCAGCAGGTACTGCGGGACCAGGTACTCGACGCCGTTGAGCGCCATCATGCCGAACAGCAGGGTCAGCAGCGCGCCGGTGAAGGCGCGGGTCTTGAACAGCCGCATGTCGAGCAGCGGGACGTCCAGGGAGTTCTGCCGGCGGACGAAGACGATCGTGAAGACGGCGCCGATGAGGAGGGCGGCGAGGTTGCCGACGCTGAAGCCGGTCTCGGCGAACTTCTTGACGGCGTAGACGATCGGCAGGATCGCGGCGAGGAAGAGGACGACGCTGGCCAGGTCGATCTTCCCGGCGCCCGGGTCCTTGTACTCGGGCAGCAGCACCGGCGCGAGCAGCAGCGGCACCAGCATGACCGGGACGCCCATCAGGAAGACGGAACCCCACCACCACTGGTCGAGCAGCACACCGCCGATGACGGGGCCGATCGCGATGCCGACGGACAGGGCCGTGACCCAGGTGGCGATGGCGGTCGCCCGCTGACGGGCGTCCTTGAACATGTGGATGATCAGCGAGAGCGTCGACGGGAGCACCGCCGCGCCGGCGACACCCAGCAGGGCCCGCGCGAAGATGAGCATCTCCGGGCTGGTGGAGTACGCGGCGAGCAGCGAGGCGACGATCACGCCGACGGAGCCCAGGATCAGCAGCCTGCGGCGCCCGATCCGGTCCCCGAGGGTACCCATGACGACCAGGAACCCGCAGGTGAGGAACCCGTAGATGTCCGTGGTCCAGAGCAGCTGCGAGCTGGTGGGCCGCAGGTCGGCCGTGACGTACGGGGTGGCCAGCCACAGCACGCCGAGGTCGGCCGTCATCAGAGTCACCGGCAGCAGCAGGACGAGGAGTCCGAACCACTCCCGCGGCCCGGCCCGCAACTCCACCGCGGGAGCGGCGGTGTTCGAAGACATGGTTATCCCTTCATCATTTTTCTGTTGGAGTCGCTAGGGGGCCGTGCGGACCCGCCGGATGATCTCCGCGGCGACCGTGTCGGGGTCCTGCTGCGGTTGCCAGTGGGAGGTCTTCTCCAGGGTCACCAGCCGGTAGGGGCCGGTGACGTGGTCGGCGGTCTTGTCGACGGCCAGTTCGCTGACGGCCGTGTCGGTGCGGCTGTAGACGAAGGTCGTCGGGACGGGGACCGGGCCGAAGCCGAGGTCGTCGCCGAGGAGGTTGTTGGCCCGGTACCAGTTGAGGGCGGCGTCGAGCACACCCGGCTTGCGGTGCGTGGTGACGTAGCGCTCGATCTGGGCGTCGGTCAGGACGCCCTCGCCGGCCTGGGTGAACCAGGCGTACAGCTGCGCGCCGTCGTCGGCGAGGAAGTGCGCGGCGGCGCCCTCGGAGACGAGGAACTCCACGTACTGGGAGCTGTGCTGCTGCTCCTCGTCGACGCGGTAGGCGTGCTGGTACGCGTCGAGGTGCGGGATGGCCAGGGCGGTCAGGGTCCGCACCCGCTCGGCGTGGTGGGCCGCCAGGTACCAGGCGACGGCCGCGCCCCAGTCGTGGCCGACGACGTGGGCGGAGGTGATGCCCAGGGCGTCGAGCACGCCGAGCGCGTCGGCGGCGAGGTGTTCGAGACGGTACGCCTCCACCTCGGTCGGCCGGGCGCCGTCGGAGTAGCCGCGCTGGTCGGGCGCGACGGTGCGCAGCCCGGCCGCGTGCAGCAGGGGGGCGGTCTCGGTCCAGGACTCCTTGTTGTGGGGGAATCCGTGCAGGAGCAGGACGGGGACGCCGTCGGCCGGTCCGCTCACCTCGACGTCGAAGGTGAGGTCGCCCAGGGTGATCGCGGTCATGGTCACCCCTGCGTCGACGCCGCCGCGATGGCGGCCTCGATCTCCGGCTCGTGCAGGACGGCCGGCGAGTCGACGAGGCCGATGACGCGGGAGTAGGCGCGGGCGACGACGGCGTCGCGCGAGGCGGCCTCCTGGACCTGCGCGATGAACGCGTGGGCCTGCTGGACCTCCTCGGTGCGCTCGCCCTCGACCTCGGGGAAGCTGAGGTCGGCGCCGACGGCCATCTCCCAGCAGCCGTCGATGGCGTCGGCGGCGAGGTCCTTGAAGTACGCGATCGGGTCGGGGCGCTGTGCCTCGGCCGTGTGACGGCGCAGGACGAGGGAGCCGAGGGCGGCGACGGTCATGCCCTGGGCGTAGCTCGGGTTGAAGGAGCAGACGGCGTCGCCGATGACGAGCAGACCGGTGGGGAAGTCGCTCATGCGCTGGTAGTGGCGGCGCAGGTTGGTCGGGAACTTGTAGGCGACCGGCTCGTCGAGCGGCTCGGAGACCTGGAGGACCTCGTAGATGTCGGGGGCGGCGAGCGACTTGATGAAGTCGAGGAAGCCGTCGGGGGTGGTGGCCGGGTGGTCGCCGAGGATGCCGTAGGCGGTGACGATGGAGCGGCCGCCGTCGATCTTCTGGCAGATCGCGCCGCGCGGTATGCCCGCGGAGGCGACGGTGTTGATGGAGATGTTGCCCTCGAAGGCCTCGTCCGGGACCCGGTAGTAGCGGGTGGTGTAGCCGAGGCCGATCTTGTGCTTCTCCTCCTCGACGGCGTCGAAGCCGAATTCCTGGAGCCACACGGAGGTGCGCGAGCCACGGCCGGTGGCGTCGACGACGAGGTCGGCCTGGAGGGTCTCCTCGGTGCCGTCCTGGCGGCGGACGACGACGCCGGTGACCTCGCGGCGGTCCTCGGTGGTCGTCAGGCGCAGGATGTCGGACTGCTCCAGGAAGCTGACCTGCGGGAGGGCGAGCACGCGGTTGCGTACGTGGCGCTCCAGGAACGGGCGGCCGGAGGTGAGGGCGAAGAGGCCCGACTCGACCTTCTGGAGCCGCTTTCCGTTGATGATCCAGCGGACGTCGTCGGCCACGTCGCCGAGCTGCGCGCCGGCGGCCTTCATCTCCTCGGTGAGTCCGGGGAAGTACTCCTCGGCGATCTGCTGGCCGCGGGCGAGGAGGCCGTGCAGGTGGTGGCCCTGGGGAAGGCCTCGGCGCAGGTCGTTCGGACCGGTCAGCTCGTCACGGTCGACGACGACGACCTCCGCGAAGTTCTCGGAGAGGGCGCGGGCCGAGAAGAGGCCGGCCATGCTCCCGCCGAGGACGACCGCGCGACCTCCGGTCACGTTTCCGGCGGATCCGGGGGTGACCCCTTGGGAAGATGCAGCACTCACAGCGATCAGCTCTCCTTGAATTCGCATATCACTACAGCCCACCTCGAGCCCCCGGAAAGCGAATGCGGGAATCGTCCCGCCATTTGCTTCGCGTAAGCCCGCACCGAAGGTATCCGCAGGCGTTCCACCGGCCGCTCATTGTGTGGCAACGGACCGCTCATCAGGCGTTCCAACGAGGGGAGTTACCGGTCCATGACTGTTCGTGAACCTGCCTTTACTAGCCTGTCGAGGACTGGATTTTCGTGACGTGACATGGGCCGGATATCCAGCAGGAGCGGTGAATCCAGGCGCAGCAAACCGGGCGCAGTAATCCCAGGAAAGGGCAGCCGAGCGTGGTGACCAGTGAGCAGAATCCTGTAGCAGCCGGGGCGCGCACCGAGAAGGTGGAGCAGATCGCTGTCGTGGGGCTGTCCTGCCGGCTTCCCGGAGCCGAGAGCCCGGCCGCGTTCTGGGAGCTCCTGCGGAGCGGGTCCGACGCGGTGGCCGAGGTGCCGCCGGGCCGGTGGGGCGTGCCCGAGGACGGATCGGCCGCCCCGGGCGACGGTCCGGGGCGCGGCGCGTTCCTGGACGGCGTGGACCTCTTCGACGCCCGCTTCTTCGGCATCTCGCCGCGCGAGGCGGCGGCGATGGACCCGCAGCAGCGCCTGGTGCTGGAGCTGGCGTGGGAGGCGTTGGAGGACGCGGGCATCGTCCCGGCGACCCTGCGCGGCAGCCGGACGTCGGTGTTCGTCGGCACGCTGCGCGACGACTGGACGAACCTGCTGTACCAGTACGGCACGGAGGCCATCACCCAGCACACGATGACCGGCGTCAACCGCGGTGTCATCGCGAACCGGGTCTCCTACTACCTGGGCCTGACGGGCCCGAGCCTGACGGTGGACTCGGCGCAGTCCTCCTCGCTGGTCGCGGTGCACCTGGCGTGCGAGAGCCTGCGGGCCGGCGAGTCGACGACGGCGCTCGCGGCGGGTGTGAACCTGAACCTGCTGACGGAGAACGCCACCACGGAGGAACGTTTCGGCGCGCTCTCCCCGGACGGTGTCACCTACACCTTCGACGCCCGCGCCAACGGGTTCGTCCCCGGTGAGGGCGCCGGCGTCCTCGTCCTGAAGCCGCTGGAGGCCGCCCTCGCCGACGGCGACCGCGTCTACGGCGTCATCCGCGGCAGCGCCGTCAACAACGACGGCACCACCGCCGGCCTGACCGTGCCCAGCGCGAGCGCGCAGGAGCAGGTGCTGCGCCTGGCCCACGAGCGGGCCGCGCTCGGCGACGCCGAGCGCGTCCAGTACGTGGAACTGCACGGCACCGGCACCCCGGTCGGCGACCCCATCGAGGCGGCCGCGCTGGGCGCCGCGCTCGGCGCGGACCGGCCGGCGGACGACCCGCTGCGCGTCGGCTCCGTGAAGACCAACATCGGGCACTTGGAGGGCGCGGCCGGCATCGCGGGCCTGATCAAGACGCTGCTGTCGATCCACCGCCGCGAACTGCCCGCGAGCCTGAACTTCGAGACCCCGAACCCGGCGATCCCCCTCGCCGAGCTGGGCCTCGCCGTGCAGGCCGAGCACTCCGCGTGGCCGCACCCGCGGCGTCCGCTGGTCGCGGGCGTGTCCTCGTTCGGCATGGGCGGCACCAACGCCCACGTCGTCGTCTCCGAGGCCCCGGCCGGCGCCCCGGCCTCTGCCCCGACCGGCGCGGACGCGGGCGTCGAGCCGGCCGCCGCCCTGCCGTGGGTGGTCTCCGCCCGCTCGGAGGAGGCCCTGCGGGCGCAGGCCGGCCGGCTGGCGGAGTTCGCCGCCGCCGAGGACGCCCCGAACCTCGCGGACACCGGTTTCGCGCTCGCCACCACCCGTACCGTCTTCGACCGCCGCGCGGTCGTCGTCGGCTCCGACCGGCAGGCGCTGCTGGAGGGGCTGCGGGCGCTGGCCGAGGGGCGGCCGGGCGCCGGCGTCGTACGGGGCGAGCCGACCGCCGGCTCCACCGCGTTCCTCTTCACCGGCCAGGGCGCGCAGCGCCCCGGCATGGGCCAGGAACTGTACGCCGCCTTCCCGGTGTTCGCGGAGGCCTTCGACGCCGTCGCCGCCGAGCTGGACCCGCTGCTGGAGCGCCCGCTGTGGGAGGTCATCGCCTCCGGTGAGGGCCTGGACGACACGGGCAACACGCAGCCCGCGCTGTTCGCCGTCGAGGTCGCCCTGTACCGGCTCGTCGAGTCCTTCGGCGTCACCCCGGACTTCGTGGCCGGTCACTCCATCGGCGAGCTGGCCGCCGCGCACGTCGCGGGCATCCTGACCCTCGCCGACGCGGCGAGGCTCGTCGCCGCCCGCGCGCGGCTGATGCAGGCGCTGCCGACCGGCGGCGCGATGATCGCCGTACAGGCCGCGGAGGAGGAGGTCCTGCCCTTCCTCGACGGCCTGGCCGACCGGCTGTCGATCGCGGCCGTCAACGGGCCGGACTCGCTCGTCATCTCCGGCGACGAGGACGCGGCCGTCGACGTGGCGCTGCGGATCGCCGCCCTGGGCCGCAAGACCAAGCGCCTGACCGTCTCGCACGCCTTCCACTCCCCCCACATGGACGGGATGCTCAAGGAGTTCCACAAGGTCGCCAAGGAGCTGACCTACGCCGAACCGCGCATCCCCGTCGTCTCCACCCTCACCGGCAAGCCCGCCGCCGGCGACGACCTGCGCACCCCCTGCTACTGGACCGACCAGGTGCGCGGCGCCGTCCGCTTCGCCGACGCCGCGACGTCCCTGGCGGAGCTGGGCGCCGACGTCCTCCTGGAGATCGGCCCCGACGCCGTCCTGTCCGCCCTGACCGACGGGACCGCCACGCTGCGCGCGGGCCGCCCGGAGGCGCAGAGCCTGCTCAGCGCCGTCGCGTCCCTCTTCGCCCGGGGCGTCGACGTCGACTGGAGCGCCGTCTACGCGGGGCTCGGCCACGAGGGCGCGCACGCGCCCCGCGTCGCCCTGCCGACGTACGCCTTCGAGCGCCGCCGGTACTGGTTCGACGCCGCCGCCCGCAAGGAGGCCCCGGCCCTCGCCGAGGCCGGGGCGCAGGAGCGCGCCGACGCCCCCGAGGCCGTCCCGCACGGTGAGCTGGGCCGGCGCCTGGCCGCCCTGTCCGAGGGCGAACGCCGCCGCGTCGTCGCGGAGCTGGTGACCTCGCACGTCACCGCGATCCTGGAGTACGGGCCGGGCGAGGTGCTGGAGCAGCGCACCCCGTTCCAGAAGCTCGGCTTCTCCTCGATGATGACCACCGAACTGCGCAAGGCGCTGGCCGAGGCCACGGGCCTGCGGCTGCCCGGCGGGCTGCTGTTCGACCACCCGACCCCGCAGGCGCTGACCGAGTTCGTCGAGGCCGAGCTGCTGGGCGCGGCGGAGGCCGCCGAGGAGTTCACCCGCCGCGCCGACGCCGACGAGCCGATCGCGATCGTCGGCATGGCCTGCCGTTTCCCGGGCGGCATCTCCTCGCCCGCCGAGCTGTGGGACCTGGTGGCCCGGGGCGGCGACGCCGTCTCCGGTTTCCCGGTCAACCGCGGCTGGCCCGAGGACCTCTACGACGCCGACCCGGACCGGCCCGGCAAGTCCGCCGTGCGCCACGGTGGTTTCCTGCACGACGCGGGCGAGTTCGACGCCGCGTTCTTCGGGATCTCCCCGCGCGAGGCCCTCGCCATGGACCCCCAGCAGCGGCTGCTGCTGGAGACCGCCTGGGAGGCCGTCGAGCGTTCCGGGATCCGTCCCGAGGACCTGCACGGCACCCGTACCGGCGTGTTCGTCGGCGCGACGGCGCTGGAGTACGGGCCGCGCATGTACGAGGCCCCCGAGAGCGTCCAGGGTTCGATCCTGACCGGCTCCACCAGCAGCGTGATGTCGGGCCGGATCGCCTACCAGCTGGGCCTGCTCGGCCCGGCCGTGACCACCGACACCGCCTGTTCCTCCTCGCTGGTCGCCCTGCACCTGGCGATCCGCTCGCTGCGCTCGGGCGAGACCAACCTGGCGCTCGCGGGCGGCGCCACCGTCATGTCCTCCCCGGGCATGTTCGTGGAGTTCTCCCGCCAGCGGGGCCTGGCCCCCGACGGTCGCTGCAAGTCCTTCTCGGCGGACGCCGACGGCACCGGCTGGGCCGAGGGCGTGGGCCTGCTCCTCGTGGAGCGGCTCTCCGACGCCGAACGCAACGGGCACACCGTCCTCGCCGTGCTGCGCGGCTCCGCCATCAACCAGGACGGCGCCTCCAACGGCCTGACCGCCCCGAGCGGCCTCGCCCAGCAGCGGGTCATCCGCCAGGCGCTCGCCGACTCGGGCCTGGACACCACGGACGTGGACGCCGTCGAGGCGCACGGCACCGGCACCAAGCTCGGCGACCCGATCGAGGCCGAGGCCATCATGGCCACCTACGGCAGCGCCCGCGAGGACCGCTCCCCGGTGTTCCTGGGCTCCCTCAAGTCGAACATCGGCCACGCGCAGGCCGCCGCCGGCGTCGGCGGGGTCATCAAGATGGTCGAGGCGATCCGCCACGGCGTCCTGCCCCGCACCCTGCACGCCGAGCGCCCGTCCGCGCACATCGACTGGTCGGCGGGGTCGGTGGAACTGCTCACCGAGGAGCGGGCCTGGCCCGAGACGGGCCGGCCGCGCCGCGCCGCCGTCTCCTCCTTCGGCATCAGCGGCACCAACGCCCACGTGGTCATCGAGCAGGCCCCGGCCGCGACCCCCGTCGAGACGCCGGCCGGCGCGCCCGCCGAGGCGCCCGAACTGCCCGCGCCCTGGCCGCTGTCGGCCCGCACCCCGCGGGCGCTGGCGGCGCAGGCCGAGCGGCTGCGCGCGCTCCTGACCACCGACGCGGACATCGACGCCGCCGCCGTCGGGCGGGCGCTCGCGGGCAGCCGTACCGTCTTCGAGGAGCGGGCCGTCGTCCTCGCCGAGGACCGCGCCGCCCTGCTCGCCGGGCTGGGCGCGCTCGCCGAGGGCGCCGGCGCCCCGAACGTGGTCACCGGCAGGGCCGCGGCGGCCGGCCGCACCGCGTTCCTCTTCACCGGCCAGGGCGCCCAGCGCCTGGGCATGGGCCGCGAACTGTACGAGCGCCACCCGGTCTTCGCCCGCGCCCTCGACGCGGTGTTCGCCGCGCTCGACGCCCACCTGGAGCGTCCGCTGCGCGAGGTCGTCTTCGCCGCCGAGGGCAGCCCCGAGGCGGCCCTGCTGGACGAGACGACGTACACCCAGCCCGCGCTGTTCGCGATCGAGGTGGCCCTCTTCCGGCTGCTGGAGCACCACGGGGTCACCCCCGACCTGCTCGCCGGCCACTCCATCGGCGAGCTGTCCGCCGCCCACGCGGCCGGCGTGCTGACGCTGGAGGACGCGGCGCGCCTGGTGGCCGCGCGCGGCCGACTGATGCAGTCGGCCCGCTCCGGCGGCGCGATGATCGCCGTCCAGGGCACGGAGGCGGAGGTCGCCGCCTCGCTGGCCGGCCACGAGGACGCGGTGTCGATCGCCGCCGTCAACGGGGCGAACTCCGTCGTGATCTCCGGTGACGAGGACGTCGCCGAGACCATCGCCGCGCAGTGGCGCGAGCAGGGCCGCAAGACCAAGCGCCTGACGGTCTCGCACGCCTTCCACTCGCCGCACATGGCGGAGATCCTCGACGAGTTCCGCGCGGTCGCCGCGTCGCTGACCTTCTCGGCGCCGACCATCCCGGTCGTCTCCACCGTCACCGGCAAGCTCGCCGGCGACGCCGAACTGACCTCCCCCGACTACTGGGCGCACCAGATCCGCGCCGCCGTGCGCTTCCACGACGCCACGCTGGAGCTGGCCGCGCAGGGCGCGACCGTCTTCGTCGAGGCCGGTCCGGACGCGGTGCTGACCGCGCTGGCGCAGGGCGCCCTGGAGGACGCCCCGGTGGTGGCCGTGCCGCTGCTGCGGGCGGGTCGTCCGGAGGCGGAGACCTTCACCGCGGGCCTGGCCCGCGCCCACACCGCCGGCGCCACGCTCGACGCGGCGACGTTCTTCGCGGACGCGGGCACGGGCGCCGGCGCGGCCCCGGTCGAGCTGCCGACGTACCCGTTCCAGCGGGAGACGTACTGGCTCGCCCCGACCTCGCCCACCGACGCCCGCAGCCTGGGCCTGGACGCCTCCGAACACCCGCTGCTGTCCACCACGGTGGAGTTCGCGGACCGTGAGGACGCCCTGTTCACGAGCCGGATCTCGGTCGGCGGCCACCCGTGGCTGACGGACCACACCATCGGCACCACCGTGCTGGTGCCCGCCACCGGCTTCCTGGAGCTGGCCGTCGCCGCCGGCGACCACCTCGGCTTCACCCGTGTCGAGGAACTGACCCTGGAGGCGCCGCTCGCGCTGATCGGCCGCGAGCCGGTCCGCGTGCAGGTCGCGGTCGGCGCCCCGGACGCCTCCGGTGTCCGCCCGTTCTCCATCCACGCCCGCCCCGACACGGGCGAGGACCAGGCGCAGCCGTGGACGCGGCACGCGACGGGCGCGCTGGCCGAGGCCGGCGCCCCGCAGGCCGACGCCGGCCTGGCCGCGTGGCCGCCGGCCGACGCCGAGGCGCAGCCGCTGGAGGACGTCTACGAACGCCTCGCCGGGCTCGGTTACGCGTACGGGCCCGCCTTCCAGGGGCTGCGGGCCTTCTGGCGGGACGGCGAGGACCTGTACGCCGAGGTGCGCCTGCCCGAGGAGCAGCGCGAGAGCGCCGGCCGCTTCGGGGTGCACCCCGCGCTGTTCGACTCCGTCCTGCACCCGCTGGTGCTGGACGCGGCGGCGCCCGGCGACACCGACCGGATCCGGCTGCCGTTCGCCTGGTCGGGGATCTCGCTGTACGCGGCGGGCGCCGCCGAGCTGCGGGTGCACATCTCCCCCGTCGGGACCGACACCTACCGGCTGACCCTGGCCGACGCGACGGGCGCGCCCGTCGCGGAGGTGGAGTCGCTGACGCTGCGTCCGGTCGCGAAGGAGCAGCTGACGGCCGCCTCCGCCGACAGCGGCGACGACGCGCTGTACGCGGTGGAGTGGGCGTCCGTGGCGGCCCCCGAGGGCGCGGAGCCCTCCTGGTCCGAGACGGCCGACCTCGCCGCCGCCGAGGCCGGCCAGGACGTTCTGGTCCGGCTCGCCGGCAGCGGCGCCGGCATCGAGGGCGCGCACCGCACGACCCTGGAGACCCTCGCCCTCGTCCAGCGGTGGCTGGCCGACGAGCGGTTCGCCGACTCCCGGCTGGTGTTCGTCACCTCCGGCGCGGTGGCCGCCCTGCCCGGCGAGGACGTCACCGACCTGGACGCGGCCCCCGTGTGGGGTCTGATCCGCTCGGTGCAGTCCGAGCACCCCGAGCGCCTCGTGCTGATCGACGCCGACCCGGCCGCCGGCGACGCGCCGCTCGCCGCCGCCCTCGCCACGGGCGAGCCGCAGCTCGCGGTCCGCGAAGGCGCCCTGTACGCGCCGCGCCTGGCCCGCGCGGCGGCGTCCGCCCCGGCGGAGCCCGTCCTCGACCCGGCCGGAACGGTCCTGGTGACCGGCGGTACCGGCGGGCTGGGCGCGCTGTTCGCCCGGCACCTGGTGTCCGGGCACGGCGTACGGCACCTGCTGCTGTCCAGCCGGCGCGGTCCGGCGACCCCGGGCGCGGACACCCTCGTCGCGGAACTGTCCGCGCTGGGCGCGCAGGTGCGCGTGGTCGCGGCCGACGCCGCCGACCGGGCGTCGGTCGCGGAGCTGCTGGCCGCCGTGGACCCGGAGCACCCGCTGACGGCCGTGGTGCACACGGCCGGTGTGCTGGACGACTCGACGGTGGAGTCCCTGACCCCCGAGCAGGTCTCGGCGGTGCTGCGGCCGAAGGTGGACGCTGCCTGGAACCTGCACGAGCTGACCAGTGAGCTGCCCCTGGCGGCGTTCGTCCTGTTCTCCTCGGTGTCCGGTCTGACCGGCACCGCCGGCCAGGCCAACTACGCCGCCGCCAACACCTACCTGGACGCCCTCGCCGCGCACCGCCGCGCGTCCGGCCTGGCCGCGACCTCCCTGGCCTGGGGCCTGTGGGACTCCAGCCACGGCATGGGCGCGGGCCTCACCGAGGCCGACCTCGCCCGCTGGGACCGGGCCGGCATGACCCCGCTCACCCCGGAGCAGGGCCTCGCCCTGTTCGACGCGGCCCTGTCCGGCGAGCGACCGCTGCTGGTGCCGGTGGCGCTGAACCTGGCCCGCTTCCGCAGCGGGACGCAGGCGCCGCCCGCCCTCTACCGGGGGCTGGTGCGCACCCGTACCCGCCGCGCCGCGCAGGCCGGCGCGGCCGGCGGGGCCGGTGACTCGGGCTGGGGCCGGCAGATCGCCGCGCTCCCCGAGGACAAGCGGGCCGAGGCCGTACTGGACCTCGTGCGCTCCACCGTGGCCTCGGTGCTCGGTCACGCGGGCGCGACCTCCATCGACCCGCAGCGGGCCTTCAACGACATCGGCTTCGACTCGATGGCGGGCGTGGACCTGCGCAACCGGCTCGGCGCGGCCACCGGCCTGCGCCTGCCGGCGACGGCCGTGTTCGACCACCCGACGCCGGCCGCCCTGGCCACGTACGTGCTCTCGAAGGTGTCGGCGGACGGCGGCGCCGCCCCGGCGAAGGCCGTGAAGGCCCGCGCCAAGGGCGCCTCGGACGAGCCGATCGCGATCGTCGGCATGGCCTGCCGTTTCCCGGGCGGGGTCAACTCCCCGGCCGACCTGTGGCGGCTGGTGGCCGACGGGGTGGACGCCGTCAGCGGCTTCCCCGTCAACCGCGGCTGGGACCTGGACAACCTGTACGACCCGGACCCGGAGCGCACGGGCACCAGTTACGTCCGTGAGGGCGGCTTCCTGCACGAGGCGGACCTCTTCGACCGGGAGTTCTTCGGGATCTCCCCGCGCGAGGCGACCGCGACCGACCCGCAGCAGCGCCTGCTGCTGGAGACGGCCTGGGAGACGTTCGAGAGCGCGGGCATCGACCCGGCGCTGGTGCGCGGCACCAACACCGGTGTGTTCACCGGCGCGATGTACGACGACTACGCGTCGCGGCTGAGCTCCGTCCCGGAGGAGTTCGAGGGCTTCCTGCTGGCGGGCAACCTCTCCAGCGTCATCTCCGGCCGGCTGTCGTACACGTACGGCCTGGAGGGTCCGGCGGTCACCGTCGACACGGCCTGCTCCTCCTCACTGGTGGCCATGCACCTCGCGGCGAACGCGCTGCGCTCCGGCGAGTGCGACCTCGCGCTCGCGGGCGGTGTCACCGTCATGAACAGCCCGCACACCTTCGTGGAGTTCTCCCGTCAGCGCGGGCTCTCCCCCGACGGCCGCTGCAAGTCCTTCTCGGCGAGCGCGGACGGCACCGGCTGGTCCGAGGGCGTCGGCCTGCTCCTGGTGGAGCGGCTGTCCGACGCCAAGCGCAACGGCCACCGGATCCTCGGCGTCATCCGCGGCACCGCCATCAACCAGGACGGCGCCTCCAACGGCCTGACCGCCCCCAACGGCCCGGCCCAGGAGCGGGTCATCCGCCAGGCCCTCGCCAACGCCGGCCTGAACCCGGCGGACGTCGACGCGGTCGAGGCGCACGGCACCGGCACCACCCTCGGCGACCCCATCGAGGCGCAGGCCCTGCTGGCCACCTACGGCCAGGACCGGGCCGAGGACCAGCCGCTGTACCTCGGCTCCCTCAAGTCGAACATCGGGCACAGCCAGGCGGCGGCCGGCGTCGGCGGCGTCATCAAGATGATCGAGGCGATGCGGCACGCCACCCTGCCGCGCACCCTGCACGTGGACGAGCCCTCCCCGCACGTGGACTGGGAGGCGGGCGCGCTGGCGCTGCTGACCGAGGAGACCCCCTGGCCGGAGCGCGACCGGCCGCGCCGGGCCGGCGTGTCCTCGTTCGGCATCAGCGGCACCAACGCCCACGTGATCATCGAGGAGCCCCCGGCGGCCCCCGCCGAGCGGCGGCCCGCGCCGGCGCCCGACGCCGCCGGCGTCCTGCCGTGGCTGGTGTCCGGCAAGGACGAGAAGGCCGTCCGGGCGCAGGCGGCCCGCCTGCACCGCTTCGCCCTGGACCACCCGGAGCTGTCGGCCGCCGACATCGGCTACTCGCTGGCCACCGGCCGCGCGGTCATGGAGCACAGCGCGGCCGTGGTCGGCGCCGACCGGGAGTCCCTGATCCGGGGCCTGTCGTCGCTGGCGCACGGCGAGTCCGCGAGCAACGTCGTACGGGGCCGCTCGGCGCGGCCCGGCAAGACGGCCTTCCTCTTCACCGGGCAGGGCAGCCAGCGCCTGGGCATGGGCCGGGAGCTGTACGCCACGAACGCGGTGTTCGCGAAGGCGCTGGACGAGATCTGCGACCGCTTCGACGCCGAACTGGCACGGCCCATCAAGGAGGTGCTGTTCGCGCCGGAGCACTCGGCGGACTCGGCGCTGATCGACCAGACGTCGTTCACGCAGGCCGCGCTGTTCGCCATCGAGGTGGCCCTGTACCGGCTCTTCGAGCACCACGGTTTCACCCCGGACTACCTGCTGGGCCACTCCATCGGCGAGGTCACCGCCGCCTACCTGGCGGGCGTCCTCGAACTGGGCGACGCCTGCTGCCTGGTCGCCGAGCGCGGCCGGCTGATGCAGGCCGCCCGCGAGGGCGGGGCGATGGCCGCGATCCAGGGCACCGAGGAGGAGGTGCGCGCCTCGCTGGCCCCGTACGGGAACGCGGTGGCGATCGCCGGCGTCAACGGCCCGACCTCGATGGTGATCTCGGGTGACGCCGAGGTCGTGGACGAGGTGTGCGACGCGTGGCGGGCGAAGGGGGCCCGCACCAAGCGGCTGCCGGTCTCGCACGCCTTCCACTCGCCGCACATGGACGAGGTGCTGGAGGAGTTCGTGGAGGTCGCCTCGGGGCTGACGTTCCGCGAGCCGCGCATCCCGGTCGTCTCGAACGTCACCGGCACGCTGGCCACCGTCGAGCAGCTGACCTCGCCGCAGTACTGGGCCACCCACATCCGCGAGGCCGTGCGCTTCGCGGACGGGGTGCGCTACCTGGAGGCGCAGGGCGTCACCGACTTCCTGGAGCTGGGCCCGGACGGGGTGCTGACCGCGCTGGCCCAGGGCTCCCTGGAGCAGGAGGCGGGCGCGCTGGTGCCGGCCCTGCGCCGGGATCGGCCCGAGGGCGAGAGCGTGGCCGGGGCGATGGCGTTGCTGCGGATGCGCGGCGCCCGGCCGGACTTCGCGAAGCTGTTCCCGGGTGCCCGTACGGTCACCCTGCCGACGTACGCGTTCCAGCACGAGCGGTACTGGCTGGACGACCCGAAGGCCCCGGCGGACGCGGCCGGGCTGGGCCTGGCGGCAACCGGTCACCCGCTGCTGGGCGCGGCCGTGGCGAGCGCGCACCGGGACGAGTACCTGTTCACGGGCCGGCTCTCGCGCCGCACGCACGGCTGGCTGACCGAGCACGCCGTGCACGGCACGGTGCTGGTGCCCGGCACCGGTCTGGTGGAGCTGGCCGCCCGCGCGGGCGAGCAGCTCGGCGTGGAGCGGGTCGAGGAGCTGATGCTGTCGGCGCCGCTGGTCCTGCCCGAACAGGGCGGCGTGCAGGTGCAGGTGGTCGTCGGCGAGGCGGACGGCGCGGGTCGGCGTACGGTCGAGGTGTTCTCGCGGCCCGACGACGGCGACGTGGCCACCGACCGGCCGTGGGCTCTGAACGCGAACGGCGCGCTGGCCCCGGCGGGCGACGCGGGCGAGGCCCTGACGGCCTGGCCGCCGGCGGGCGCCGCGGAGGTCTCCCTGGAGGGGGTCTACGAGCGGCTCGACTCGCTGGGCTACGCCTACGGGCCGGCCTTCCAGGGCCTGTCGCGGCTGTGGACGCTGGGCGAGGACGAGATCTTCGCCGAGGTGCGGCTGCCGGAGGCGCAGCGCGCCGACGCGGGCGCCTTCCTGCTGCACCCTGCGCTGTTGGACGCGGCGCTGCACCCGCTGCTGCCGGGGGTGGCCTTCGAGTCGGGTCAGGCCCGACTGCCGTTCTCCTGGGCCGGGGTGAGCGTCCACGCGGTGGGCGCCACCGCGCTGCGGGTGCGGCTGGCGCTGTCCGGGCAGGAGACGGAGACGCTCCAGGCCTCGCTGACGGTGGCCGACGCCACCGGCGCCCCGGTGGCCTCGGTGGAGTCGCTGCTGCTGCGTCCGGTGTCGAAGGAGGCGCTGCGCGAGGCGGCGTCGACGGCCCGGGACGGACTGTTCCGGGTGGCGTGGAACGCGCTGCCCGCCCCGGCCGGCTCCGTGGACACCTCCGGGTGGGCGGTCGTCGGTGACGTCACGCTCGCGGGGGCGTCCTCGTACGCCTCCCTGGAGGAGGTGGCGGCGCTGGAGAACGTACCCGCCACGGTGGTGCTGGCTCCGGCGACGGGTACCGGGGACGTCGTGGAGGCCGCGCGCCGGACGCTGCGCGAGAGCCTGGCGGCGCTCCAGTCCTGGCTGGCCGACGCGCGGTTCGAGGACTCCACCCTCGTGGTGGCGACCCGGGGCGCGATCGCCACGACCGCGGGCGAGGGCGTCACGGACCTGGCGCAGGCCGGTGTCTGGGGTCTGGTGCGCGTGGCGCAGACGGAGAACCCGGGCCGGATCGTCCTGGTGGACCTCGACGGGGACACCCTCCCCGCCGCCGCGCTCGGCGCCGGCGAACCGCAGATCGCGGTGCGCGGCGACGAGCTGCGGGTGCCGCGCCTGGCGCGGACCCGGCAGGACGAGGAGGCGACGCGGCCGCGTTGGGACCAGGGCACGACCCTGATCACCGGTGCGACCGGTGCGCTGGGCGGCGTACTGGCCCGCCACCTGGTCACCGAGCACGGCGCGCGGCACCTGCTGCTGCTCAGCCGGCGCGGCATCGACGCCCCGGGCGCCGAGGAGCTGCGTACGGAGCTGACCGGGCTCGGCGCCGAGGTCACCGTCGCGGCCTGTGACGTGACGGACCGGGAGTCGCTGGCCGGTGTGCTGGCCGCGATCCCGGAGCATGCTCCGCTGACCGGCGTGATCCACACGGCCGGTGTGCTGGACGACACGGTGCTCTCGGACCTGACGCCGGAGCGGCTGGAGAAGGTGCTCGCGCCGAAGGTGGACGCGGCCTGGAACCTGCACGAGCTCACCAAGGACCTCGACCTGTCGGCCTTCGTCCTCTACTCGTCCATCGCGGGTCTGATCGGCAACGCCGGCCAGGCCAACTACGCGGCGGGCAACACCTTCCTCGACGCCCTCGCCCAGTACCGGCAGGCGAACGGGTTGCCCGGCACCTCGCTGGCCTGGGGCCTGTGGGCCCAGGCCTCCACCATCAGCGGTTCGCTGGAGGAGGCGGACCTGCGCCGGCTGGCCCGACTCGGCCTGCTGCCGCTGTCCTCGGCCGACGCCATGGACCTCTTCGACGCGGCCCCCGGCACCGGCGAACCGGTCCTGGCGGTCACCCGGCTCGCGCTGGAGGCCCTGCGCAAGCAGGGCGACCGGCTGCCGCCGCTGCTGCGGGACCTGGCTCCGGCCGGTCCGCGCCGCGCGGTCGCGGGCGGCGGCGCGGCCGGCGGCGCCGAGGGCGGCCCCTCGCTGGCGGAGCGCCTCGGCGCGCTGCCGGAGGAGGAGCGGGTCACGCTGCTGACCGACCTCGTACGGGCCCAGGTGGCCGCGGTGCTCGGCCACGCCGACCACAGCGGCATCGACGCCGACCGGGCCTTCCAGGAGTTGGGCTTCGACTCGCTGACCGCCGTGGAGCTGCGCAACCAGCTGAACGCGGCGACGGGTCTGCGGCTGCCCAGCACCCTCGTCTTCGACTACCCGAACCCGGCCGCGCTCGCCGCGTACCTGCGCAAGCAGATCACGGTGGAGGACGTGTCGGCGGCGGCGCCGGTCCTGTCGGACCTCGACAAGCTGAAGTCCGCCATCCAGGCGGTCGCCTCGGACCGCGAGGCCTTCGACCAGATCACGGGCCGACTGCGGGAGCTGCTGGACATCGCCGACACGGCGGGCGGCGGCAAGGCCGAGGAGGACGCGCACGCGGACCTCGACGAGGCGAGCGACGAGGAGCTGTTCGCGCTCCTCGACGACCTGGACTGAGCCGGAAGCGCGCACCGGTATGCGAACCCTCCATTCATCATCACCCAGCCACATCACGTCGGGGAGCTGAGATCACGTGGCGAACGAGCAAGAACTCCGGGAGTACCTCAAGCGGGCCATCGCCGATGCCCGGGACGCGAAGAAGCGTCTGCGCGAGGTCGAGGACAAGGCGCAGGAGCCCATCGCGATCGTCGGGATGGCCTGCCGTTACCCCGGCGGGGTCGCCACCCCCGAGGATCTTTGGCAACTGGTCACCGACGAGGTGGACGCGGTCGGCGGTTTCCCCGTCAACCGCGGCTGGGACCTGGAGCGGCTGTACGACACCGACCCGGACGCGGCCGGCACCTCGTACACGGCCGAGGGCGGCTTCCTGCACGAGGCCGACCGGTTCGACCCGGAGTTCTTCGGGATGTCGCCGCGTGAGGCGCTCGCCGTGGACCCGCAGCAGCGACTGCTGCTGGAGACCACGTGGGAGGCGTTCGAGCGGGCCGGGATCGATCCGGCGTCGCTGCGCGGCAGCCGTACCGGTGTCTTCACCGGCCTGATGTACAACGACTACGGCTCGCGGCCGAACCTGCCCGCCGACGGCAACGAGGGCTACCTGTTCAGCGGCAGCGCGGGCAGCATCGCCTCGGGCCGGCTCGCGTACACCTTCGGTCTGGAGGGGCCGACGGTGACCGTCGACACGGCCTGCTCCTCCTCGCTGGTGGCCATGCACATGGCGGCGAACGCGCTGCGCTCCGGCGAGTGCGACCTCGCGCTCGCCGGCGGCGCGGCCGTCATGTCGACGCCGACCGCGTTCATCGAGTTCTCCCGGCTGCGCGGCCTGTCGGCCGACGGCCGTTGCAAGTCCTTCTCCGAGCACGCCGACGGCACCGGCTGGGCCGAGGGCGTGGGTCTGCTGCTGGTGGAGCGCCTCTCCGACGCCCGTCGCAACGGGCACAAGGTGCTGGCCGTCATCCGCGGTACGGCCGTCAACCAGGACGGCGCCTCCAACGGCCTGACCGCCCCGAACGGGCCGTCGCAGGAGCGCGTCATCCTCCAGGCCCTCGCCAACGCCGGTCTGACCACGGCCGACGTGGACCTGGTCGAGGCGCACGGTACGGGTACCTCGCTGGGCGACCCGATCGAGGCGCAGGCCCTGCTGGCCACCTACGGCCAGGACCGGCCCGAGGACCGTCCGCTGTACCTGGGCTCCCTGAAGTCGAACATCGGGCACAGCCAGGCCGCGGCCGGTGTCGGCGGCATCATCAAGATGGTGCAGGCGATCCGGCACGGGTTCATGCCCAAGACCCTGCACGCCGAGGAGCCCTCGACGCGCATCGACTGGGAGGCGGGCGCGGTCTCGCTGCTCCAGGAGGCCCGTCAGTGGCCCGAGACCGGGACCCCGCGCCGTGCGGGCGTCTCCTCCTTCGGCTTCGGCGGCACCAACGCGCACGTGGTGATCGAGGAGGCCCCGGTCGAGGAGCCCGCGGACGAGGCCGAGGAGGCGCGGCCGGTCCCGGTCGCGGCCGCCGCCGTGCCGGTGGTTCCGTGGGTGCTGTCCGGCAAGAGCCCCGAGGCCGTGGCCGGTCAGGCCGCGCGCCTGCTGGCGTACGTGGAGGAGCGCGAGGAGCTCGACCCGGCCGAGGTGGCACGGGCGCTCGTCGGCCGCCGCGCGCTGTTCGAGCACCGTGCGGTCGTGGCGGGCGGCGACCGCGAGGCGCTGCTCGCCGGACTGCGGTCCCTGGCGGCCGGCGAAGCCTCGCCGGCGGTGGTCCAGGGCGTGAAGACGTCGGGCAAGTCGGCGTTCCTGTTCACCGGCCAGGGCGCCCAGCGCCTCGGCATGGGCGAGGAGCTCTACGCCGCCTTCCCCGCCTACGCCACCGCCTTCGACGCCGTCACCGCCGAACTCGACCGCCACCTGGAACGCCCGATCCGCGAGGTCATCACCTCCGGCGAAGGCCTCGACGAGACGGGCAACACCCAACCCGCCCTCTTCGCCGTCGAAGTCGCCCTCTACCGCCTCATCGAATCCTGGGGCATCAAGGCCGACCTGCTGGCCGGCCACTCCATCGGCGAGATCGCCGCCGCCCACATCGCCGGCGTCCTCACCCTCGCCGACGCCGCGAAGCTGGTCGCCGCCCGCGCCCGACTCATGCAGGCCCTGCCCACCGGCGGCGCCATGATCGCCCTCCAGGCCACCGAAGACGAAGTCCTCCCCCTGCTCGAAGGCCTGACGGACCGCCTCGCCATCGCCGCGATCAACGGGCCCTCGTCGGTCGTCATCTCCGGTGACGAGGACGCGGCCGTCGAGGTCGCCGCGAAGATCACCGAGCTGGGCCGCAAGACCAAGCGCCTGAGCGTCTCGCACGCCTTCCACTCCCCCCACATGGACGGGATGCTGGAGGAGTTCACGGCGCTCGCCGCCACCCTCACCTACGAGGCGCCGAAGATCCCCGTCGTCTCCACCCTCACCGGCGAACTCGCCACCGGCGACGACCTGCGCACGGCCGCCTACTGGGCCGAGCAGGTCCGCGGCGCCGTCCGCTTCACCCACGCCGTCCGCTCCCTCGAAGCCCTCGGCGCGACCACCTTCACCGAGATCGGCCCCGACGCCGTCCTCACCGCGCTGGCCGCCGGCTCCTTCGAGGGCGCCGGCAGCGCCCTCGCCGTGGCGGGCCTGCGCGCCGGCCGCCCCGAGGCGCAGCAGCTCGTCCTCGCCGTCGGGCAGGTGCACGCCCGCACCGGCAAGGCCGACTGGGCCGCCTACCTGGGCGCCCCGGAGCAGGACGTCGACCTGCCGACGTACGCCTTCCAGCGCGAGCGCTACTGGCTCGACCAGGCCGAGGCCGCCGCCGACGCGACGGGCCTGGGCCTGAGCGCGACGGACCACCCGATCCTCGGCGCCACCCTGGACCTGGCCGACGGCGACCAGACCCTCTTCACCAGCCGGCTGTCCCTGCGCACGCACCCCTGGCTCGCCGACCACGCCGTCCTCGGCACGGTCCTGCTGCCGGGCACCGCCTTCGTGGAGCTGGCCGTACTGGCCGGCGAGCGGCTCGCCACCCCGCAGATCGAGGAACTGACCCTGTCGGCGCCGCTGGTGCTGCCCGCGAGCGGCGGCGTCCAGCTCCAGCTGGTGGTCGGTGACGCGGACGGCGCGGGCCGCCGGAGCATCGACGTCTACTCCCGCCACGACGGTGACGCGGCCGACGCGCCCGCCGAGGCCCGCCCGTGGACCCTCAACGCCAAGGGCCTGCTGGCCCCGGCCGGCGAGGCCGGCGGCGAGGCCCTGATGGTGTGGCCCCCGGCCGGGGCGACCGAGGTCTCCCTGGAGGGGGTCTACGAGCGGCTCGCCGCGCAGGACTACGCGTACGGTCCGGCCTTCCAGGGCCTGCGCCGCGTCTGGAAGGGCGACGGGCAGATCTTCGCCGAGCTGACGCTGCCCGACGCGCAGCGCGCCGACGCGGGCCGGTTCCTGCTGCACCCCTCGCTGCTGGACTCCGCGCTGCACCCGCTGCTGCCGGGTGTGGTGGACGACGACCGGGTGGCGCTGCTGCCGTTCTCCTGGTCCGGGGTGAGCGTGCACGCGACCGGCGCCGCGACCCTGCGCGTGCGGATCACGCTGACCGGCCCCGAGGTGGCCTCGCTGACGGTGGCCGACGGGACGGGCGCCCCGGTGGCGACCGTCGAGTCGCTGCTGCTGCGTCCGCTGTCGAAGGAGGCGCTGCGCGAGGCGAACTCGGCGGCCCGGGACGGGCTGTTCAAGGTCGCCTGGAACGCGCTGCCCGCCTCGGGCGGCGGCGACGCGGTGGACACCTCCGGCTGGGCCGTCGTCGGCGACCTCACGGTCGCGGGGGCCGCCGCGTACGCCTCCCTGGAGGAGGTGGCGGCGCTGGAGAGCGTGCCCGCCACGGTGCTGTTCGCCCCGGCCCCGATCGACGCGTCGGCGCCGGTGCCCGTCGCCACGCACGACGCGGTACGGGAACTGCTGGCCACGGCCCAGTCCTGGCTGGCGGACGAACGCGTCGCCGACGCCACCCTCGTGGTGGTCACCCGGGGCGGCCTCGCCACCACCGTCGGGGAGCCCGTCACCGACCTGGCGCACGCCGCCGCCTGGGGTCTGCTGCGCGTGGCGCAGAGCGAGAACCCGGGCCGGATCGTCCTGGTCGACCTCGACGAGGCCGCCGGCGACAGCCTCCCCGTCGCAGCCGTGGCGAGCGGCGAGCCGCAGATCGCCGTACGGGGTACGGAGCTGCGGGTGCCGCGCCTGGCGCGCACGCAGCAGGACCCCGAGGCGAAGACCGCCCGCTGGGACCGGGGCACGACCCTGATCACCGGTGCGACGGGCGCGCTGGGCGGCGTACTGGCCCGCCACCTGGTCACCGAGCACGGCGCGCGGCACCTGCTGCTGCTCAGCCGGCGCGGCATCGAGGCGGCGGGCGCGGCCGAGCTGGAGGCGGAGCTGACCGGGCTCGGCGCCCAGGTCACCGTCGCCGCCTGTGACGTGGCCGACCGTCAGGCGCTGGCCGACGTCCTCGCGGCGATCCCGGCGGACCGACCGCTGGGCGCGGTCGTGCACACGGCCGGTGTGCTGGACGACGGCCTGCTGTCCTCGCTCACCCCGGAGCGGCTCGCGAAGGTGCTCCAGCCGAAGGTGGACGCGGCCTGGAACCTGCACGAGCTGACGAAGGACCTCGACCTCTCCGCGTTCATCCTGTACTCGTCCATCGCGGGTCTGATCGGCAACGCCGGCCAGGCCAACTACGCGGCGGGCAACACCTTCCTCGACGCCCTCGCCCAGTACCGCCAGGCCCAGGGCCTGCCCGGCACCTCGCTGGCCTGGGGCCTGTGGGCCCAGGCCTCCACCATCAGCGGGCAGCTGGACGAGGCCGACCTCAAGCGCATCGAGCGCACCGGCCTGCTGCCGCTGTCCTCGGCGGACGCCATGGACCTCTTCGACGCGGCCCCCGGCACGGGCGAGGCGGTACTCGCCGCGACCCGGCTGAACACGGCCGCGCTGCGCAAGCAGGCCGACGGCCCGCACCCGCTCTTCCGCGGGCTGGTCACGGCCGCCCCGCGCCGGGCGGCGGCCTCCGGCCAGGCGGCCGGCGGCTCCTCGCTCGCCCAGCGGCTGGGCGCTCTGTCCCCGGCCGAGCGGGACCAGGCCCTCACCGACCTGGTGCGCGCGCAGGTCGCGGCGGTGCTCGGGCACTCGGACCACAGCAGCATCGACGCCGAACGCGCCTTCCAGGAGCTGGGCTTCGACTCGCTGACCGCCGTGGAGCTGCGCAACCAGCTGAACTCCACGACGGGCATGCGGCTGCCCAGCACCCTCGTCTTCGACTACCCGAACCCGGCCGCGCTGGCCGCGCACCTGTCGGCCGAGCTGTTCGGCGGCGAGCAGAGCGCGGCGCCGGTCGTGGTGGCCGCGGACACGGGCTCGCTGGAGCCGATCGCCATCGTCGGCATGGCCTGCCGTTACCCGGGCGGGGTGTCGTCCCCGGCCGATCTGTGGCGGCTCGTCTCCGAGGGCACGGACGCGATCACCCCGTTCCCGTCGAACCGCGGCTGGGACCTGGAGAACCTCTACCACCCGGACCCCGACCACACGGGCACCACGTACGCCCAGGGCGGCGGCTTCCTGCACGACGCGGACCTGTTCGACCCGGAGTTCTTCGGGATGTCCCCGCGCGAGGCGCTGGCCACCGACCCACAGCAGCGGCTGCTGCTGGAGACGGCCTGGGAGACCATCGAGAACGCGGGCCTGGTCCCGGCCGCCCTGCGCGGCACCCGGACGGGTGTGTTCGCCGGTGTGATGTACCACGACTACGGCTCCGGTCTCGCGACGATCCCCGAGGACCTGGAGGGCTACCTCGCCAGCGGCAACGCGGGCAGCGTCGCCTCGGGCCGGGTCTCGTACAACCTGGGTCTGGAGGGTCCGGCGGTCACCGTCGACACGGCCTGCTCCTCCTCGCTGGTCGCCCTGCACATGGCGGCGAACGCCCTGCGCTCCGGCGAGTGCGACATGGCACTGGCCGGCGGTGCGACGGTGATGTCGACGCCGACCACCTTCGTGGAGTTCTCGCGTCAGCGCGGGCTCTCCCCCGACGGGCGCTGCAAGCCGTTCGCGGCCGGTTCCGACGGCACCGGCTGGTCGGAGGGCGTCGGCCTGCTGCTGGTCGAACGGCTCTCGGACGCCGAGCGCAACGGGCACACCGTCCTCGCGGTGATCCGGGGCTCGGCCATCAACCAGGACGGCGCCTCCAACGGCCTGACCGCCCCCAACGGCCCCTCCCAGGAGCGGGTCATCCGCCAGGCCCTGGCCAACGCGGGCCTGAACACCGCCGACGTCGACGTGGTCGAGGCGCACGGTACGGGCACCACCCTCGGCGACCCCATCGAGGCGCAGGCCCTGCTGGCCACCTACGGCCAGGGCCGCTCCGAGGACCGTCCGCTGTGGCTGGGCTCGCTGAAGTCGAACATCGGGCACACGCAGGCCGCGGCCGGCGTGGGCAGCGTCATCAAGATGATCGAGGCCATGCGCCACGAGGTGCTGCCGCGGACCCTGCACGTGGACGCGCCGTCCGGGCACGTCGACTGGGAGGCGGGCGCCGTCTCCCTGCTGACCGAGGCCCGTCCGTGGGAGTCGTACGGGCGGCCGCGCCGCGCGGGCATCTCCTCGTTCGGCATCAGCGGGACCAACGCGCACGTGGTGATCGAGCAGCCCGCGGCCCGGCCGGAGCCGGCGCGGGAGGCCGGCGCGCCGCTGCCGGTGGTGCCGTGGCTGCTGTCCGGCAAGACCGCCGAGGCGCTCACCGCGCAGGCCGAACGCCTGCTGGAGGCGGCCGGTGACGCGGAGCCGCGCGACATCGGTCTGTCGCTGGCGACGGCCCGTTCGCTGTTCGAGCACCGGGCCGTGGTCGTCGGCGCCGACCGGGAGACGCTCCTCGCGGGGCTGCGGGCGCTGGCGTCGGGTGCCTCGGCGCCGAACGCGGTGCGCGACAGCCGTACGTCGGGCAAGTCGGCGTTCCTGTTCACCGGCCAGGGCGCGCAGCGCCTCGGCATGGGCGAGGAGCTCTACGCCGCCTTCCCCGCCTACGCCACCGCCTTCGACGCCGTCACCGCCGAACTCGACCGCCACCTGGAACGCCCGATCCGCGAGGTCATCACCTCCGGCGAAGGCCTCGACGAGACGGGCAACACCCAACCCGCCCTCTTCGCCGTCGAAGTCGCCCTCTACCGCCTCATCGAATCCTGGGGCATCAAGGCCGACCTGCTGGCCGGCCACTCCATCGGCGAGATCGCCGCCGCCCACATCGCCGGCGTCCTCACCCTCGCCGACGCCGCGAAGCTGGTCGCCGCCCGCGCCCGACTCATGCAGGCCCTGCCCACCGGCGGCGCCATGATCGCCCTGCAGGCCACCGAAGACGAAGTCCTCCCCCTGCTGGCAGGACGCGAGAGCGAGTTGGCGATCGCCGCGATCAACGGGCCCTCGTCCGTGGTCATCTCCGGTGACGAGGACACGGCCCTGCACGTGGCGGAGCGGTTCGAGGCGCAGGGCCGCAAGACCAAGCGCCTGAGCGTCTCGCACGCCTTCCACTCCCCCCACATGGACGCGATGCTGGAGGAGTTCACGGCGCTCGCCGCGACCCTCACCTACGCCGAGCCGCGCATCCCGGTCGTCTCCACCCTGACCGGCAAGCCGGCCACCGGCGACGACCTGCGCACGGCCGCCTACTGGGCCGAGCAGGTGCGCGGCGCCGTCCGCTTCACGGACGCGGTCGCCTCCCTCGAAGCCCTGGGCGCGAGCACCTTCACCGAGATCGGCCCCGACGCCGTCCTGACCGCCCTCGCCCAGGACACCCTGGAGTCGGCGGTGGCCGTACCACTGGTGCGGCGGGGTCGGCCGGAGGCCGAGACGCTCCTCGCCGGCGTCGGCCGGCTGCACAGCCGGGGCGTGCGCGTCGACTGGGAGGCGTACTTCGCCGGTTCGGGCGCCCGCCCGGTCGACCTGCCGACGTACGCGTTCCGGCACGAGGCCTTCTGGCTGAAGGGCTCGGGCGCGGCGGCGGACACCGGGTTCGGTCTGAACCCGACGGGGCACCCGCTTCTGGGCGCGGCCGTCACCATCGCGGGCGCCGACCAGGTGCTGTTCACGTCCCGCGTGTCGGTGCGCAGCCACCCGTGGCTGGACGGGCAGGCCGTCTTCGACGCGCCCGTACTGCCCGGCTCCGCGCTGGTGGAGCTGGCCGTCCGGGCGAGCGACGAGCTCGGGCTCGCCGGTCTCGCCGAGCTGGACCTGAGCGCGCCGGTGGTGCTGCCCGAGGGCGGCGCCCTCCAGCTCCAGTTGGGCGTGGGCCCGGTGGACGAGTCGGGCCGCCGGCCGTTCACGGTGCACACCCGCGTGGACGAGGCCGAGGCTCCCTGGACGGTCCACGCGCGCGGCCTCTTCGAGACCGTCGCCGCCGCCGGTACCCCCGCCCTCCCGGCGGGCGAGGTCGGCGAGACGGCGCTGGCGGAGGAGCTGCTGCCCGACGCCGCCGCGTACGAGCTGCACCCGGTGCTGCTGGAGGCGGCCGTCGCCGCCGGCGCGGGCGCGGGCGCGGCCGGTACGACGCGGATCCCGGCGCGCTGGGAGGACGTACGGCTCCACGCGAGCGGTGCGACCGCGGTGCGGGTGCGGATCGCCCCGCTGGAGGGCGACCCGGACGGCGCCGTGACGGTGGCCCTGTCCGACGCCGAGGACCAGGCCGTCGCCACGATCGGGCGCCTGGTGTTCCGGGACGTGCCGGACGCCGAGTTCACCGCGTCGGAGGGCGGCGACCGGCCGCTGTTCCAGGTGGACTGGGTGGCCTCCGCCCTGCCGGAGCCCGCGGAGCGGATCCGTTGGGGTGTGCTCGCCGGTTCCGCCGCCGAGGACGCCGGCGTCGACGGCCCGTCCTTCGAGGACGTGGCGGCCGTCGGGAAGGCGGCCGAGGCCGGCGCGGCCGTGGACGCCGTCCTGGCGTGGGCCGTCACCGACGCCGCGTCCGACGACGTGGTGGGCGCGGCCCACTCCGCCGCGCGGGGCGCGCTGGCCCTGCTCCAGGACTGGCTGGCCGACGACCGGTTGGAGGCCACCCGTCTGGTGGTCGTCACCCGGGGCGCGGTGGACGCCGGCGCCGGGGTGCCGGAGCCCGCGTCGGCGACGGTGTGGGGTCTGCTGCGCTCGGCGCAGGCCGAGGCCCCGGACCGGGTCGTGCTCGTCGACCTGGACCACCCGGGCGACGCGGTCGTCCCCGTCGACGCCCTGTCGGCGGTGCTCGCCTCCGGTGAGCCGCAGGCGGCGGTGCGCGGCGGCGAGGTGCTGCTGCCGAGGCTGCGCCGGCTGGCGGCGGCCGACGCGCGGGCCGTGGAGGCCGGGGCGCGGGGCGCCGTGTGGGATGCCGAGGGCACGGTGCTGATCACCGGTGGTACCGGCGCGCTGGGCGGCCTGTTCGCCCGGCACCTGGTCACCGAGCACGGCGTACGTCACCTGGTGCTGGCGAGCCGGCGCGGCGGATCGGCCCCCGGGGCCGGGGAGCTGCGCGAGGAGCTCGTCGCCCTGGGCGCGGAGGTCACCCTCGCGGCCGTGGACGTCTCCGACCGCGCGGCGCTGGCGTCCGTACTGGCGGCGATCCCGGCGGAGCACCCGCTGAAGGGGGTCGTGCACACGGCCGGTGTCCTCGACAACGGTCTGGTGGCGGCGCTGTCCCCGGACAGCCTGGACGCCGTGCTGCGGCCGAAGGCGGACGCGGCCTGGCACCTGCACGAGCTGACGAGTGAGCTGCCCCTGACGGCGTTCGTCCTGTTCTCCTCCAGCGTCGGTGTCATCGGCGGCCCCGGCCAGTCCAACTACGCGGCGGCCAACGCCTTCCTGGACGGGCTCGCCGCCCACCGGGCGGGCCTGGGACTCGCGGCGACCTCCCTGGCGTGGGGCCTGTGGGGCCTGAGCTACGGGATCAACGCGGGGCTGGACGAGAACGACCTCAAGCGGTTCGGCCGCGAGGGCTTCAAGCCGGTCTCCCCGAAGGAGGGCACCGCGCTCTTCGACTCGGCGCTGACGATGAGCACCTCGGCGGTCGTGGCGCTGCCGGTCGACCTGTCCGCGATGCGGGCGCACGGTCTGGTGCCGCCGGTGTTCCGTGCCCTGGTGCGGGTGCCGAACCGGCGGGCCGCGCGGTCGGGCGGGGCTTCGGTGGAACTGCTCGCGACGCGGCTGGCGGGGCTGTCCCCGCTGGAGCGGCAGCAGGTGGTGCTGGACCTCGTCCGCTCCGAGGTGGCGACCGTACTGGGCCACGCGGGCCAGGACGCGGTGCAGGCCGACCGGGCCTTCCAGGAGATGGGCTTCGACTCGATGACGGCGGTGGAGCTGCGCAACCGGCTCAACGCCGCGACGGGGGTACGCCTGTCCGCGACGGTCGTCTTCGACCACCCGACCCCCACCGCGCTCGCCGAGCACGTGCTCGGCGAGGTGGCGCCCGACGGCGCCGGCGAGGGCGACGAGCCCGCGCTGGCCGAACTGGACCGGCTGGAGGCGGCGCTCGCCGCCCTCGCCGAGGACAGCCGGACGCGCTCCACGGTCTCCGTCCGCCTCCAGACCATCCTGTCCCGGCTCAACGAGTCGACGGCGGCGGACTCGGGCGCCGAGGACCTGGCCGACACGATCGAATCCGCTTCCGCGGACGACCTCTTCGACTTCATCGACAACCAGCTCGGCCGTTCCGCGAACTGACGGTCCCGACGTACGCAGCTCTGAGGAGAAGTTGATCTCTCATGTCCAATGAGACCCAGCACAACGGACCGGCAGCGTCTTCGGATCCCGCCGCCTCCAAAGAACAGAAGATGGTCGAGTACCTGAAGTGGGTCACCACCGACCTGCAGAAGGCGCGCAAGCGGCTCGCCGAGCTGGAGGCCGGCACCGACGAGCCCGTCGCCATCGTTGGCATGGCCTGCCGCTTCCCGGGCGGGGTGACCTCCCCGGAGACCCTGTGGAAGCTCGTCATGGACGGGGCCGACGGGATCACCGACTGGCCCGAGGACCGAGGGTGGGACATCGACGCCCTCTACGACCCGGAGCGCGGCAAGCCCGGCAAGTCGTACACGAAGAAGGGCGGGTTCCTCGACGGGGCGGCCCTCTTCGACCCCGGCTTCTTCGGGATCTCGCCGCGCGAGGCCCTCGCCATGGACCCGCAGCAGCGCGTGCTGCTGGAGACCGCCTGGGAAACCTTCGAGCAGGCGGGCATCGACCCGACCGCGCTGCGCGGCACCCCCGTCGGGGTGTTCGCGGGCGTCGTGGAGCAGAGCTACCTGGGCCTGGAGGGCCCGGAGGAGCTTGAGGGCTACCTCATGACCAGCAAGCTCAGCGCGGTGGCCTCCGGCCGCATCGCCTACAGCTTCGGTTTCGAGGGTCCGGCCGTGTCCGTGGACACGGCGTGCTCCTCCTCGCTGGTGGCGCTGCACCTGGCCGTGCAGTCGGTGCGCAAGGGCGAGTCGACGATGGCGCTGGCGGGCGGTTCGACCGTCTCCGGCAACCCGAGCGGTTTCGTCGACTTCTCCCGGCAGAACGGTCTCGCCGAGGACGGCCGCATCAAGTCCTTCGCGGCGGCCGCCGACGGCACCGCCTGGTCGGAGGGCGTGGGCCTGCTCCTCGTCGAGAAGCTGTCGGACGCCCGGCGCAACGGCCACGAGGTCCTCGCGATCATCCGCGGCTCGGCCGTCAACCAGGACGGCGCGTCCAACGGTCTGACCGCCCCCAACGGCCCCTCCCAGGAGCGGGTCATCCACCAGGCGCTCGCCGGCGCCAAGCTGTTCGCCTCCGACGTGGACGTGGTCGAGGCGCACGGCACCGGTACGCGGCTCGGCGACCCGATCGAGGCGCAGGCGCTGCTGGCGACGTACGGGCAGAACCGTCCGGCCGACCAGCCGCTGTACCTGGGCTCGCTCAAGTCGAACATCGGGCACAGCGTCGCGGCGGCCGGCGCCGGCGGCGTCATCAAGATGATCATGGCGATGCGGCACGGCGTGCTGCCCAAGACGCTGAACATCGACGAGCCCACCCCCATGGTCGACTGGGACTCCGGCGCGGTCTCGCTGCTCACCGAGGCCCGCCCCTGGCCCTCGTACGGGCACCCGCGCCGGGCGGGCATCTCCGCCTTCGGCGTCAGCGGCACCAACGCGCACGTCATCCTGGAGGAGCCGCCGGCCCCCGAGGCCGTCGAGGCCCCCGAGGGCGAGGCCGACGCGGCCGCCGCTCCCGCGCACGTGCTGCCCGTCCTGCCGTGGGCGCTGTCGGCGAAGACCCCCGACGCGCTCGCCGACCAGGCGGCCCGGCTGCTCGCGCACGTCGAGGCCGACCCGGAGCGCTCGCCGCTGGACATCGCGTTCTCGCTGGCCACCGGACGCGCCGCGCTGGAGCAGCGCGCGGTGGTCGTCGGCGCGGACCGGGACGCCCTGCTGGCGAGCCTGCGCTCGCTGGCCGCCGGCGAGCCCGCGCCCGGCATCATCCGCGGCACGAAGGCGGGCGGTCACAACGCGTTCGTCTTCACCGGCCAGGGCGCCCAGCGCGCCGGGATGGGCGAGGACCTGTACGCGGCGTTCCCCGTGTACGCGCGGGCCTTCGACGCCGTCGCCGCCGAGCTGGACAAGCACCTGGACCGTCCGATCCGCGAGGTCATCGTCTCCGGCGAGGGCCTGGACGAGACGGCGTACACCCAGCCCGCCCTGTTCGCGGTCGAGGTGGCCCTCTACCGGCTGATCGAGTCCTGGGGCATCAAGCCCGACCACCTCGCCGGGCACTCCATCGGCGAGCTGACGGCCGCGCACATCGCCGGGGTCCTCGACCTCGCCGACACCGCGAAGCTCGTCGCGGCCCGCGCGCGGCTGATGCAGGAGCTGCCCAAGGGCGGCGCCATGATCTCCCTCCAGGCCACCGAGGAGGAGGTCCTCCCGCTGATCGTGGGCCTGGAGGACCGGCTCGCGATCGCCGCCGTCAACGGCCCGACCTCGGTCGTCGTCTCCGGTGACGAGGAGGCGGCCCTCTCGGTCGCCGCGAAGATCACCGAGCTGGGTCGCAAGACGAAGCGCCTGACCGTCTCGCACGCCTTCCACTCCCCGCACATGAACCCGATGCTGGAGGACTTCCGCAAGGTCGCCGCCGGCCTCACCTACAACAAGCCGCAGCTGCCGGTCATCTCCACCCTCACCGGCAAGCTCGCCACCGGTGACGACCTGCGCACCCCCGCCTACTGGGTCGACCAGGTCCGCGGCGCCGTCCGCTTCACCGACGCCGTCCGCACCATGGAGGGCTTCGGCGCCACCACCTTCACCGAGATCGGCCCGGACGCCGTCCTGTCGACCCTGGTGCTCGACACCCTCTCCGACGTGGCGGCCGTCCCGCTGCTGCGCCGGGGCCTGCCCGACTCGGAAACCCTCGTCGGCGCGCTGAGCCTGCTGCACGCCTCGGGCGTGGGCGTGCGTTGGGAGGGCTTCTACGCCGGTACCGGCGCCGCCCGCACCGACCTGCCGACGTACGCCTTCCAGCACGAGCGGTACTGGGTCGAGACCACCGGGATCGTCGCCGACGCCTCGGACCTCGGTCTGGAGTCCGCCGACCACCCGCTGCTCGGCGCCTCGGTGGCCATCGCCGGCGCCGACCAGGTGCTGTTCACCAGCCGGCTCTCGGTGCGCACCCACCCGTGGCTCGCCGACCACGTCGTCCTCGACCAGACGCTGGTGCCCGCCACCGCCCTGGTGGAGATGGCGATCCGCGCCGGCGACGAGCTGGGCCTCAACGTCCTGGACGACCTGTCGATCCTCGGCCCGCTGGCCCTGCCCGCCAAGGGCGGCGTCCACGTCCAGGTCAGCGTCGGCTCCTCCGACGGCTCCGGCCGCCGCGAGGTCGCCGTCTACTCGCGGCCCGACAACGCCGACGTGCCCTGGACCCTCAACGCCCGCGGCCACCTCAGCTTCCAGGGCGCCGACGAGCCGTTCGAGCTCGCCGAGTGGCCGCCCGCCGGCGCCGAGGTGGTCCCGCTGGACGACGCGTACGACAAGCTCGCCACGCAGGGCTACATCTACGGCCCCGTCTACAAGGGCCTCGACGCCGTCTGGAGCGTCGGCGCCTCCGAGGTGTACGCCGAGGTCAGCCTGCCCGACGGCGCGCGCACCAGCCCGGCCGGCTTCGGCCTGCACCCGGCCCTGCTGGAAGTCGCCCTGGCGGCCTCCTGCCTGGCCAGCTACGGCACCGTGCCCGAGGGCGCGGTGTGGATCTCCACCGACTGGAAGGGCGTACGCCTCCACGCGACGGGCGCTTCGCGGCTGCGCGTGAAGCTGACGGTCGACGCCGACGGCGGGCTGCGGGTGCTGCTCGCCGACCAGAGCGGGCAGCCCGTCGCGTCCGTCGACACGGTGGCCTGCCGCGCGATCGCCGTCGGCGAGGTCTCCAACGCCCTGGCCCGCAACCGGGACTCCCTCTTCCACGTCGACTGGGCCCCGTACCCGGTCGTCGCCGCCGGGGACACCGCGCACTGGGCGACCCTGGGCAAGGACGGCTTCGGCGACCGCCGCTTCACCGACGTGGCGCGCGTCGCGCGGGTCGTCGGCGCCGGCGAGCGCGTCGACGTGGTCCTGGCCCGCCAGGAGACCCCGCGCACCGGGGACGGCGCGGCCGACGTGCACACCGCCGCGCACGTGGCGCTGGAGCTCGTACAGGACTGGCTGGAGGACGAGCGGCTCACCGAGACCCGGCTCGTGGTCCTCACCAAGGGCGGCGTCGCCGTCGGCGACGAGGACGTCACCGACCTCGGCGCGGCCACCGTCTGGGGCCTGCTGCGCTCGGCGCAGTCGGAGAACCCCGGCCGGATCGTGCTCGTCGACCACGACCTGGACCTGGACGACCCGGCCACCGACCCGTTCGCGGTGCTCGCCCAGGTCGTGGCCTCGGACGAGCCGCAGGCGGCCGTCCGCGCGGGCCGGGTGCTGATCCCGCGCCTCGGCCGGATCTCCGACGCGGACACCGCGCCGACCGGCTCCTGGGACCCGGAGGGCACCGTCCTGATCACCGGTGGCACCGGCAGCCTGGGCGGCCTGTTCGCCCGGCACCTGGTCACCGAGCACGGCGTGCGCAACCTGCTGCTCACCAGCCGGCGCGGCCTGGCCGCCGACGGCGCGGGCGAGCTGGCCGCCGAACTCACGGCGCTGGGCGCCCGGGTGACGATAGCGGCCTGCGACGTCGCCGACCGCGACGCCCTCGCCGCCGTCCTCGCGGAGATCCCGGAGCAGTACCCGCTGCGCGGCGTCCTGCACACCGCCGGTGTCCTGGACGACGGCCTGATCGGTTCGCAGACCCCCGAGCGGCTCTCCGCGGTGCTGCGGCCCAAGGTCGACGCCTCGTGGAACCTGCACGAGCTGACCCGGGACATGGACCTGACGGCGTTCGTCCTGTTCTCCTCGATCGCGGCGGTCGTCGGCGGCCCCGGCCAGTCGACGTACTCGGCGGCCAACCACTACCTGGACGGCCTCGCCCAGCACCGCCGGGCCCACGGCAAGGCGGCGACCTCACTGGCCTGGGGCCTGTGGTCGCAGACCAGCGGCATGACCGGTCACCTGGACCAGGCCGACCTCCAGCGCATCGCCCGCAGCGGTTTCCGCCCGGTCGAGTCCGAGCAGGGTCCGGTCCTGTTGGACATCGCGCTGACGATCGGTCACGCGGCCCTGGTCGCCACCCCGATGGACCTGGCCACCCTGCGCGAGCAGGTGCAGGTGCCGGTGCTGCTGAGCAAGCTGGTGCGCACGCCGGTCCGCCGCACCGCGCAGAACACCCTGGCCAGTACGGAGACCCTCGCCGACCGGCTCGCCGCCCTGGAGCCGCACGAGCGCGAGGCCGCCGTCCTGGAGGTCGTCCTCGCGCAGGTCGCGGCGGTGCTCGGACACTCCGACACCTCCGGGATCACCGTCGACCAGGCCTTCTCGGCGCTCGGCTTCGACTCGCTGACCTCGGTCGAGCTGCGCAACCAGCTGGGCACCGCCACGGGTCTGAAGCTGCCGCCGACGCTGGTCTTCGACCACCCGACGCCGGTCGCGCTCGCCGCGTTCCTGTACGGGGAGGTCGCCGAGTCCGGCGGCCGCAGGGGCACCGACTTCGCGGCGGAGATCGTCCTCGCGGACGACATCCAGCCCGCGGCGGAGGTCGTCCTGACCGCCACCGACCCGAAGGAGATCCTGCTGACGGGAGCCAGCGGCTTCCTCGGCGCGTTCCTCCTGCGGGACCTGATGCGCACCACCACCGGTCACGTGCACGCCCTGGTCCGCGGCGAGGACGAGGCGAGCGCGCTGAAGCGCCTCAAGGCCAACGCCCAGTGGTACCGGGTGTGGGACGAGATCGACGAGGACCGCCTGACGGTCGTCCTCGGCGACCTGGCGGAGCCCCGCCTCGGCCTGACCGAGGAGGCGTTCGACGCCCTGGCCCGTACGGTCGACGTGGTCTACCACAACGGCGCCCGCGTGCACTGGCTGCACCCGTACGAGACCCTCAAGGCCTCGAACGTCACGGGCACCGAGGAGGTGCTGCGGCTCGCCGCGCGCCACCGGACGGTCCCGGTGCACTACGTCTCCACCGTCGGTGTCTTCGACGGGGTGCGCGAGCCCGGCGTCCCGCTGAAGGTCACCGACCCGACGGGCCCGGCGGAGAACCTGCCCAGCGGCTACCTGCGCTCCAAGTGGGTGGCCGAGCAGGTCATCGGCCTGGCCCGGGACCGGGGTCTGCCGGTGTCGATCTACCGCGTCGACGTGATCTCCGGCGACCAGGTCAACGGCGCCTGCCAGACCCGTGACTTCGTCTGGCTGACCCTCAAGGGCCTGGTGCAGTCCCGCAGCGTGCCCAAGGGCACCGAGGGCCGCTTCCACCTGCTGCCGGTCGACTACGTCAGCGCGGCCATCACCGGCATCTCGCGCCGGCCCAACACGGTCGGGCGTACCTTCCACCTCTTCAACCAGAGCTCGCTGTCGCTCAGCCGCTGCGCGGAGTTCCTGCGCGGCATCGGCTACGAGCTGGACGAGGTGGACCGGGACACCTGGGACGCCACGGTCAAGGCGGGCGACAACGCCCTGCTGCCGCTGCTGGACGCCTTCGAGATGATGACGTCGGATACGGACGGGTTCTACCCGCCGATCGACACCACCGAGACCGCCGCGGCGCTGGCGGGCACGGGGATCGAGATCCCCGTGCTGACGAAGGAGCTCTTCGAGCTGTACGTCGACTTCTTCGTCCAGGAAGGCCACTTCCCGGCGGCCCCGTGACGGGGGCCCGCCAACGGAAAGCCCCGCCGGCCTCGGGCCGGCGGGGCTTTCCCCTGTGCGCGTACGGGCTACGGGCCAGGGGCTACGGGAGCTGGATGCTCAGGCGGTGCGAGAAGACGTTCCTCGGGTCCCACTTGGCCTTGACCTGCTGCAGGCGCGGGTAGTTGCCCTTGAAGTACAGCTGGTGCCAGGGGGTGCCGGAGGTGTTGAAGGCCGGGTCGGCGATGTCGGCGTCGGCGTAGTTGATGTAGCAGCCGTCGTTGACGCCGCCGGTGCGCGGCACGCCGCCGGTGGAGGCGTACACGTCGGCGTAGGCCTCGCGGACCCAGCGCTGGTTCGGCTCGTCCTGGGTCGGGTCGGTCCACAGGGCGCAGTAGAGCATCTTGGCGACGGAGTCGCGCTGCGCGGTGGCGGTGTCGCCCGCGCCCACCTCGTTGATCTTGCCGCCGAAGCTGACGATGGCGGTCATGCCGTAGGGGCCCGCGTAGTCGTCGCGGGTCAGCTGGCGGTAGAGCGCCTTCAGCTGGTCCTGCGGCATCGTCTTGCGGACGTACGCCGCCTTGGACTTCCAGCGCGGGACGGCGGCCTCGACGAAGCCGGACCACTCGGTGACGGCGTAGAGCCACGGCGCCCGGTAGCGGTCGCCGACGTGGTAGCGCACGCCGGTGCCCTCGGAGACGGCGGCGAGGAAGCTGTCGAGCAGCCCCTCCGGGTCGGGGGCGCCGGCGTCGACCTGGGTGCTCATCCGGAAGTACCCGGCGGCCTTGTGCATGGCCTTGAACTGGCTGTACAGGAACCGGCCCGGGGAGTCGGGGGCCGAGTTCGCCTCGTGCCAGGCGGTGAAGTTGCGGGCGAGGCGGGTGAAGCTCGCCTCGTCCAGGTCGGCCCAGGACCAGCTGACGTCGGACAGCAGGACCTCGGAGGGCGCCTTGGGCAGGAGGCGCGAGGGGTCGTCGCCGGTGGCGCCGGGCGAGCGCAGCCAGTACCGGGTGACGACGCCGAAGTTGCCGCCGCCGGCGCCGGTGTGGGCCCACCACAGTTCACGGTTGGGGTCGTTCGCCTCGCGGGTGGCGACGACCTTGCGGGCGCGACCGCCGCGGTCCACGTGGACGACCTCGACGGCGTACAGGTGGTCGACGGTCAGGCCGCGGGAGCGCGACAGGGCGCCGTAGCCGCCGCCCTGGATGTGGCCGCCGGCGCCGACGGTGGGGCAGGTGCCGCCGGGCAGGACGACGCCCCAGCGCTTGTACAGGGTGCGGTAGACGGTGCCGAGGAGGGCGCCGGGCTCGACGGCGATGGCGCGGCGCTCGGCGTCGTAGGAGATGTCGTTCATGCCGGACATCTCGATGACGACCTTCACCTCGGAGTTCGTGGTGAAGTCCTCGTCGCAGTGGCCGCCGCTGCGCACGACGACCTTGAGGCCCTTGTCGACGGCCTCCTGCACGGCGCGCACGACCTGGTCGGCCGAGCTGACGATGCGCACGTAGTCGGGGGTGCCGACCCAGCGCTGATTGGAGCCCGATATGAGGCCCTTGTAGCGGGGATCGGCGGGGGTGACGGTGATCGGGGCGGCGACCGGACGGGCCGCGGCCTGGGCCGCCGCCTCCTCGGTGCCTTCGGTGACGGCCGCCTCGGCGGCGGTCGCCGTGGACACCACGCCGATCGCGGGCAGGGCCAGGGCCCCTCCGGTCAGCGCGGCGCCTTTCATGAGACCCCGACGGGACACATCGGACATGACCGCATACCTCCATGGGACGCGAAGAGAAGAGCTGGCAAAGCGAGGGCCGGGCCACCCGATCACAGCTCGGTCACCAGCCGTTCTCTGGCGGTCCTCGTCCGCTGATTACCTGCCGGTGGACCGCCGGCGGAGATCCGGAGTTACGTTCGGTCCGTCGAGGGTCTGTATGTGGATCGGCCCGGAGAAACGGTTCTGTCGACCGAGTTGAGGAGAGCGTTCGTGCGTAAGGTGCTCATTGCGAACCGCGGCGAGATCGCTGTCCGCGTTGCTCGGGCCTGCCGGGATGCCGGGATCGCGAGCGTAGCCGTCTACGCCGATCCGGACCGGGACGCCCTGCACGTCCGCGCGGCAGACGAAGCTTTCGCGTTGGGCGGTGACACCCCGGCGGCCAGCTACCTCGACATCTCCAAGGTCCTGCAGGCCGCCGCCGACTCCGGCGCGGACGCCATCCACCCCGGATACGGCTTCCTCTCGGAGAACGCCGACTTCGCCCAGGCCGTCATCGACGCCGGACTGACCTGGATCGGCCCCCCGCCCCAGGCCATCCGCGACCTCGGCGACAAGGTCGCCGCCCGCCACATCGCCCTGCGCGCCGGCGCCCCCCTCGTCGCCGGCACTCCCGACCCCGTCTCCGGAGCCGACGAGGTCGTCGCCTTCGCCCGCGAGCACGGCCTGCCCATCGCCATCAAGGCCGCCTTCGGCGGCGGCGGCCGCGGCCTGAAGGTCGCCCGCACCCTCGAAGAGGTCCCCGAGCTCTACGACTCCGCCGTCCGCGAGGCCGTCGCCGCCTTCGGCCGGGGCGAATGCTTCGTCGAGCAGTACCTCGACAAGCCCCGCCACGTCGAAACCCAGTGCCTCGCCGACTCCCACGGCAACGTCGTCGTCGTCTCCACCCGCGACTGCTCCCTCCAGCGCCGCCATCAAAAGCTGGTGGAGGAGGCGCCGGCGCCGTTCCTGACGGAAGCCCAGAACGCCGAGCTGTACGCCGCCTCCAAGGCGATCCTGAAGGAAGCCGGCTACGTCGGCGCCGGCACGGTCGAGTTCCTGGTCTCCGCGGATGGTCTGATCTCCTTCCTGGAGGTCAACACCCGCCTCCAGGTCGAACACCCCGTCACCGAAGAGGTCTCCGGCATCGACCTCGTCCGCGAGATGTTCCGCATCGCCGACGGCGAAGCACTCGGCTACGACGATCCCGCCCTGCGCGGCCACTCCATCGAGTTCCGCATCAACGGCGAAGACCCCGGCCGCGGCTTCCTGCCCGCCCCCGGCACCGTCACCACCTTCCAACCCCCGACCGGTCCGGGCGTCCGCCTCGACGCCGGCGTCGAATCCGGCAGCGTGATCGGCCCCGCCTGGGACTCCCTCCTCGCCAAGCTCATCGTCACCGGCGCCACCCGCGAACAGGCCCTCCAGCGCGCCTCCCGCGCCCTGGAGGAGTTCCGCGTCGAAGGCATGGCCACCGCCATCCCCTTCCACCGCGCCGTCGTCACCGACCCCGCCTTCGCCCCCACCGACGGCACCCCGTTCACCGTCCACACCCGCTGGATCGAGACCGAATTCGTCAACGACATCCCCGCCTTCGCGACGCCCGCCGCCGCCGAGGACGGCGAGGACGAGGAGTCCGGTCGCGAATCGCTGGTCGTGGAGGTCGGCGGTCGCCGCCTGGAGGTGACGCTCCCGTCGTCGCTGGGCGCGCTCGCCAAGGGTGTGCCGGCCGCCGGCGGCACGGTCACCAAGGCCAAGCGCCGCAACAAGAAGAACGTCAAGCTCGTCTCCGGCGACACCCTGGCGTCCCCGATGCAGGGAACCATCGTCAAGGTCGCCGTCGAGGAGGGCCAGCAGGTCAACGAGGGCGACCTCGTCGTCGTCCTGGAGGCCATGAAGATGGAGCAGCCGCTCAACGCGCACCGCTCCGGCACCATCGTCGGCCTGAACGCCGAGGTCGGCGCCTCCCTCACCTCCGGCGCCACCATCTGCGAGATCAAGGCCTGAGCGATGACCGAAACAGTCCTGCCGCCCGTGGGCGAGAAGGAAGTCCGCCGCGTCGATCACGTGATCATCCGTTTCGCGGGTGACTCGGGTGACGGCATGCAGCTGACGGGTGACCGTTTCACCTCGGAGACGGCGTCCTTCGGCAACGACCTTTCGACGCTGCCGAACTTCCCCGCCGAGATCCGCGCCCCCGCCGGGACCCTGCCGGGCGTGTCCTCGTTCCAGCTGCACTTCGCCGACCACGACATCCTCACCCCCGGCGACGCCCCGGACGTGCTGGTCGCGATGAACCCGGCGGCCCTGAAGGCCAACATCGCCGACGTCCCGCGCGGCGCGGAGATCATCGTCAACACGGACGAATTCACCAAGCGGCCGATGGCGAAGGTCGGGTACGAGACCTCCCCGCTGGAGGACGGTTCCTTGGACGCCTACCGCGTCCACGCGGTGCCGCTGACCACGCTGACGGTGGAGGCGCTCAAGGACTTCGACCTCTCGCGCAAGGAGGCCGAGCGCTCGAAGAACATGTTCGCGCTCGGGCTCCTGTCGTGGATGTACCACCGTCCGACGGAGGGCACGGAGAGCTTCCTGCGGCAGAAGTTCGCGAAGAAGCCCGACATCGCCGAGGCGAACATCGTCGCCTTCCGCGCCGGCTGGAACTTCGGCGAGACGACCGAGGACTTCGCCGTCTCCTACGAGGTCGCCCCGGCCACCCATGCCTTCCCCGCCGGCACCTACCGCAACATCTCCGGGAACCTGGCCCTGTCCTACGGTCTGATCGCGGCGGCCCGGCAGGCGGATCTGCCGCTGTACCTGGGCTCGTACCCGATCACCCCGGCCTCGGACATCCTGCACGAACTGTCGAAGCACAAGAACTTCGGCGTGCGGACCTTCCAGGCCGAGGACGAGATCGCCGGCATCGGCGCCGCCCTCGGGGCCGCCTTCGGCGGCGCGCTCGGCGTCACCACCACCTCTGGGCCCGGCGTGGCCCTGAAGTCCGAGACGATCGGCCTGGCCGTCTCCCTGGAGCTGCCGCTGCTGATCGTGGACATCCAGCGCGGTGGTCCGTCCACCGGTCTGCCCACCAAGACCGAGCAGGCCGACCTCCTCCAGGCCATGTACGGCCGCAACGGCGAGGCACCCGTCCCGATCGTCGCGCCGAAGACGGCGGCGGACTGTTTCGACGCCACGCTGGACGCGGCCCGTATCGCCCTGACCTACCGCACGCCCGTCTTCCTGCTCTCCGACGGCTACCTCGCGAACGGCTCCGAGCCGTGGAAGGTGCCGGAGCCGGCGGACCTGCCCGACCTGCGCACGCACTTCGCGTCCGGCCCGAACCACACGCTGGCCGACGGCACCGAGGTGTTCTGGCCCTACAAGCGGGACCCCGAGACCCTCGCCCGCCCCTGGGCGATCCCCGGCACCCCCGGCCTCGAACACCGCATCGGCGGCATCGAGAAGCAGGACGGCACCGGCAACATCTCGTACGACCCCGCCAACCACGAGTTCATGGTCCGCACCCGCCAGGCCAAGATCGACGGTATCCGGGTCCCCGACCTTGATGTGGACGACCCGGACGGGGCCCGCACGCTCGTCATCGGCTGGGGCTCCACGTACGGCCCCATCACCGCCGCCGTCCGCCGGCTGCGCTCACACGGCGTGGCCGTCGCCCGGGCCCACCTGCGCCACCTCAACCCCTTCCCCCACAACCTGGGCGAGGTGCTGGGGCGTTACGACACCGTGGTGCTGCCGGAGATGAACCTCGGGCAGCTCGCGGGCCTGCTGCGGGCGAAGTACCTGACGAACATCCATTCCGTCACCCAGGTCAACGGCATGCCCTTCAAGGCCGAGCAGCTGGCCGAGGCCATCCAGGAGGCCACCCGTGCCCAGTGAAGCCCTCTCCCTCGTCCCGAAGGCCGAGGCCAAGCAGTCGATGAAGGACTTCAAGTCGGACCAGGAGGTCCGCTGGTGTCCCGGCTGCGGTGACTACGCGGTACTGGCCGCCGTCCAGGGCTTCATGCCCGAACTCGGACTGGCCAAGGAGAACATCGTCTTCGTCTCCGGCATCGGCTGCTCCTCCCGCTTCCCGTACTACATGAACACCTACGGGATGCACTCCATCCACGGCCGCGCCCCCGCCATCGCCACCGGCCTCGCCACCTCCCGCCGCGACCTCTCCGTCTGGGTCGTCACCGGCGACGGCGACGCCCTCTCCATCGGCGGCAACCACCTCATCCACGCCCTACGCCGCAACGTCAACCTCAAGATCCTCCTCTTCAACAACAGGATCTACGGCCTCACCAAAGGCCAGTACTCCCCCACCTCCGAACTCGGCAAGATCACCAAATCCACCCCGATGGGCTCCCTCGACGCCCCCTTCAACCCCGTCTCCCTCGCCCTCGGCGCCGAGGCCTCCTTCGTCGCCCGCACCGTCGACTCCGACCGCAAACACCTCACCGACGTGCTCCGAGCCGCAGCCGACCACCAAGGCACGGCCCTCGTCGAGATCTACCAGAACTGCAACATCTTCAACGACGGCGCCTTCGAGATCCTCAAAGACAAGGACCAGGCACAGGAAGCCGTCATCCGCCTCGAACACGGGCAGCCGATCCGCTTCGGCACCGACGGAACCAAGGGCGTCGTCCGCGACCCGGCCACCGGCGACCTGGAAGTCGTCACCGTCACCGCCGAAAACGAGCACCGCATCCTGGTCCACGACGCCCACGCGACGGGCCCCACCACGGCGTTCGCCCTGTCCCGGCTCGCCGACGCCGACACCCTGCACCACACCCCCATCGGGGTCTTCCGCGACATCGAACGCCCGGTCTACGACACCCTCATGGCCGACCAGCTCGACGCCGCCGTCGAGCGGCAGGGCAAGGCGGACCTGGGCGCTCTCCTGACCGGCAACGACGCGTGGACCGTCGTCGGCGGGTGAGCCGGTGACGGGAGCCGGACCACCGCTCGCGGTCCGGCTCTCACACCGCGCGCAGCGCCCTGACGCCGGCGCGCGCGACGTCGCGTTCCGCCTGCCGGGCGGCGACGTCCCGCGCGTGGTCGCGGGTCAACCGCAGGGTGGCTTCGCTCTCGCGGCCGAGGGCCTCGCGCACGGAGCGGCGGGCCTCGGCGAGGTCGGCGTCGGGGCCGAAGGCGCGTTCCACCATGGCCTCGTCCAGCAGGACGTCGTGCCGGGAGACGACAGTGACCCCGTCGGGGTCGGGGAGGACCGACCACTCGCCGGTGTGCGCGGCGAGCAGCGGGGAGGGCCGGGTCTGCTTGTGGAGGATGCGGCCGGCCGCGGGGAAGCAGACGCGGACGGAGTCCGTGGTGTGGACGGAGCCGTCGGGGGTCAGCGTGTCGGTGGAGACCACCTGGATGCCGGGCCGGTCCTCGGCGACGTCGGCGCGCGCGATGTGCGGCACGCGGCCGGGCCACGCGCCCACCTCGTAGAGGAAGGCGTAGACGGGCTCGGCCGGGCCCTCGATCCGTGCGCTGTCCTCGAAGGAGAGGGTCAGCGCGTCGAGCCTGTTCCAGCGCTCGGCGAGTTCCCGGATGCGGGTGAGCGTGGCACGGGCGTCGGCCTCGGTCTCGACGCGGGTCTGGTGGACGTCGCCGGCGCGGTTGCCGGCGACGGTGACGTACTGCTCCAGGGTCAGCCGCGACCAGCCGGGGGCGAGCGCTTCGACGCTCCAGCTGCCGGCGGTCGAGGTGACGGGGGCGGTGGGGACCTCCTGGTGGAAGTCGACGCGCAGCCGCTCCGGGTCCAGCGTCCGGCGCCAGACGGACTGCCGGACGTTCCCGTCGGGGCCGGCCCACATGAAGTAGCGGTCGCGGATCCCGTCGAAGTCCAGTCGTTCGACGTGGACGGTGGCCGGTACGAGCAGCGGCCACCGGGTGGTGTCCGCCACCAGCCCGTACAGGACGCCGGCCGGCGCCGCCGCGTCCACCGCGAACGACATCCGGTGTACTCGCTCGACAGACATAGACACCCCTCTCAACGCTTGATGCAGAGCCTGTCCGCAACCGCCGGAAGGTCCCTGGACTTCCGGTCGAGTTCCGCGTTGACCAGGCGTAGGTAGCGGCGCGGGGTGTCGGCCTGCTCCAGGGCGTCCCCGTCGAGGAGGATGGCGAACCTTCGCTCGATCCAGCCGGTGGTCTGGAAGACGGAGAGACAGTCGTAGCCGAGCTCCACCCAGTACAGATCGAGGACGTCGTCGGTGAGGTCGACGCCCTCCTCCTCCGTGTCCCAGGCCCGCAGGATGCGGGTCAGGGTGGTGGGGTCGAGCCGGTCCATGGCTACCTCTCTCCTCGCACGCGGGCACGCGGACGCGTACCGGTGGTCCCGAGCCTGGCCGAGGTCGGTGGAGAGCGGCTGGAAGCGGTACGCGCCCGCGTCAGGCCGCGTAGAGGTCGAAGGTGGAGGTGCGGCGCGGTCCGGCGACGATGTCGAGGGCCGGGTCGACCCGCAGCATCGCCTGGTGGAGGCGCTGCAACTGCTGTGACGGCTCCACGCCCAGCTCGTCGATCAGGCGCGTGCGCAGCCGGCGGTAGACGTCCAGTGCGGTGGCCTGCCGGCCGGAACGGTACAGGGCGACCATGGCCTGCGAGTGGAGGCCTTCGTGCTGCGGGTGACGGGCGATCAGTTCGGTGAGCTCGGCGAGGAGTTCGGTGTGCCGGCCGAGGCGCAGATCGACGTCGATGCGCCGCTCGGTGGCCACGAGCCGGCTCTCGGCGAGCCGCAGGACCTCGATGTCGAGGATGGGCCCGACGCGTACGTCGACCAGGGCCGGACCCTGCCAGAGGCCGAGGGCCTTGCGCAGCAGGTCGGCCGCGCGCTCGTCGTCGCCGTCGTCGAAGGCGCTCTGGCCGCCGGCGACGAGGTTCTCGTACTCGTGGACGTCCACGGACTCCTGCGGGATCTGGAGCAGGTATCCGCCGTGCCGGGTGGCGAGCACGTCCTTGGCGCCGGCCGGTGACCCGGGGCCCATCGCGGTGCCGAGCCGGCGGCGCAGCTGAAGGATGTACGTCTGCAGGGTGGTGAGCGCGCTCTGGGGGAGGTCGGTCCCCCAGATCTCCTCCATGAGGGTCGGTACGGGCATCACCCGCCCCGGGTAGAGCGCGAGGAGCGCCAGGATCTGACGCGGTTTGCCTGCCGTAGGAACGATCGATGCCCCGTTGACCTCGGCACTCAACGGCCCCAGAACCTGAATCTTCACGGTCTCTCGTCTCCCCTCCGCATTTCGTCGAGCTACTCCCGGTTTTCAGTATTCGACGTGAGAACGATAAGGCCGCCCAGGGCAACATCACCGAAACCTCAAGCCGACGTCGAGTAGTCCTCCGAAACGCGGGAGCGCCGCGATCACGGAAACCGCTAGACTCCGCTTATCCTCGCTCACCCCCGCCTTCCAGCATCTTCATCCCAGCTGTCCCACTTCCGCTTACGCCCGCCCAAATCCCTTTCGGCAATTTCTTCGAGAATCCTGGAGCGCATTTACCGGACAGCTACCGGAAATGAGCGGGCGATTACCCGGCAATGAGTTCTCAACCCGGTTCTCAACCCACGCGGGCAAGCCGCTTGCGGGTCGATTCCGGGGTTTCCATGGGGTTTTCGGGACCGGTCATGAGGATGGAGCGCTGGAGCCGGCGCAGGGCCGCCGACGGCTCGATGCCGAGTTCGCGCACCAGGGTCGAGCGCAGCCGCTGGTAGACGCTCAGGGCTTCGCCGCGGCGGCCGGAGCGGTGCAGGGCGAGCATGAACTGGCCGTGGAGGTTCTCGTGGGTGCGGTAGCGGCTGGCCAGGACGGTCAGTTCGGCGAGGAGCTCGCGGTGCCGGCCCAGGCGCAGGTCGGCCTCGATGCGCTGATCGAGCGCGCACAGCCGGGTCTCCTCCAGCCGGCGCGTCTCCATGTCCAGCTGTACGCCGCCCTGCACATCGGCGAACGCCGGCCCCGACCACAACGCCAACGCCTCCCGCAACAGACGCGCCGCGTTCGGGAAGTCCCCCGCGTCCATCGCCCGGTAGCCCATCCCGGCCAGCCGGTCGAATTCACGGACATCACTCGTTCCGCCGTCACTGCTCAGCATGTACCCGCCGGGCAGCGTGACGAGCACGTCCTTGGGCGTGCGGCTCCCGTCGCCGCCCTCCAGGGCGGTCGCGATGAGCGCGCGCAGCTGGAGTACGTACGTCTGCAGGGTCGTACGGGCGCTGCGCGGCGGCTCCTCTCCCCACAGCTCCTCGATCAGGGCGGCCACGGGGACCACCTGGTCCGCGTGCAGTGCGAGCAGTGCCAGCACCTGACGGGGCTTGGCGGCCGTCGGCGTGATGGAGGTCCCGTTCTCCCGCACGGCCAGTGCGCCCAGTACATCGATGTCCACGCCGTACTCCCCTACTTCGTCCGTGGATGAGCCCTTGAACTTCACCGGAATGAGCAAAAAACAGGAGCTCCGGTTTGTCAATACCAAACCGCTTGCGCCGTTTCCTTCCGCCCAAGTCTCCTCACGCCCCGTCAAACCGCTGCTGACCTGCGGCTCCAATGGTCAAGAGACCCTCGGAACCTGCTTCCGACGCCCTACAGAACAACAAAAAAACCCCTCGGGACCGGGTCCCGAGGGGTGCTGCGAGGGAGAGAACCGACCAGCTGGTCGTCTCAGTCGGCGGCGCCGACGGGTAGGGGCGAGCCCCCCGCGCGGGAGCCGTCGGCGACCAGTTCCCCGAGCGATCCGCGCGCGGCGATCCGCGGCAGCATCAGCGTCCAGTAGCGGGTGAGGGACGACTGCGCGAACCAACCCTGTTCGGCGGCCCCGAGCACCTCGAAGCCGACGATGGCCGCGACGACGGCGGCCGCGGCGTCGTCCGGTGACACCCCGTCGGCGAGCCGGCCCTCCTGGTCGGCGGCGCGGAACATGGCCTCGACCCAGCGCCGCCACTGCCGTCGCAGGTCGAAGCCGTCACCGCCGTCGTGGTCGGCGCGCGCGCTCGCGGTGGCGCACAGCCCGAACCCGGCGCTGACGACGGGGTCGTGGGCGAGCAGCGCCATCAGGTCGTGCGTGGAGTCGACGAGCACCTGGAGCGCGTTCCCGCCGGACAGCCGGGACACCGTGATCACCCGCACGGCCTCGGAGGCCCGCACCAACACAGCCTCGGCGAGGGCCGCCTTGTTCCCGAAGTGGAAGTGCAGCCCCCCGGCACTGACGCCGGCGCGTTTGCTGATGGCCGCGATCGACGCCGTGACGAACCCCTCTTCGGTGAACACCTCGGCGGCGGCCCGGACCAGACTCTCGCGCGTGCGGGCGGCACGTTCCTGCTTGACCATACGATCTCCACAAACCGGACACGGTTCGCCCGGTGCCGACGAAGTTCCCCTTCATGATCACTCTCACGACCGGAGCACCACTGGACCGACACCGGAGTACGGCTCGACAATCACATGGACACACGTACGGTCGCGAAGACTTACTAACAAACCGATTGCGCTGTTTCTGGAAACCCGTCAAATCGCCCTCAGGCAAGGCGTGAACAGGTCATGAACAAGTCGTCCCGCACCTCCGACCGACGGCCCGACGGGCCCCGCCGGTGCGGCCGGCCTGCCGGCCTGCCCGAGGACCCGGACGGCGCGTTCGCCCTTCTCAGGCCGTGCGGCGGCCCCCGCAGCCCATCTGGAGCATCGCTCCGGACGGGTTCGAGATCCCCGCAGAGGCCCTCGGAAGGGCCGAATCCCGCCAAAGGGCGAGGACCAGCAAAAACGGCGCGGCCGAGGTTGTCCGGAATGGTTTCGTCCGGTTTTCTCCATGCCGAGGTATGGACAACCCCTGGATAAAAAACCGGTTGGTATATATTTTTCACAGCAGCCACACCGATATCTCGCCAGCGCTGTCTAGGGGGAACAATGAGTGCGAGCACGTTTCAAGTCGAGCGCGCGGTGGCCGACGACGGGCCGCCCTGGCAGGGCGCGGCCCACTACCTCAAAGCGCCGCACGGCCACCGTTACCCGTCCCTGACCGCCACCGTTCCCAAGGAATTAGTGCACCGCGCCTCGGTCGCCGAAGTACTGCTCACCGACTGGAACCGCATCGACGAAACCCACTTCACGGTCACCGCGCAGTGGCCGCGGAGCCACAGCTTCTACACGCCGATAGCCGGCGGATACCACGATCCGCTCATCTGTGGCGAGACCGTCCGACAAATCGGCAGCCTGTTGGCCCACGCCGAGTACGGTGTTCCGTTCGGCCACGCCTTCCTGTGGTGGGACATGTCCCTGACGGTCGACCCGGAGCACCTCCAGGTCCGTCCCACCCCGGCCGCCCTGGACATCGACGTGCACTGCACCGACGTCAGGAGGCGCGGGCGCAGCCTGGCCGCGCTCACCTACGAGACGGTCGTCCGCCGCGAGGGACACGTCGTGGCGCGCGGCCGGCTCTCCTACACCTGTGCCAGCCCCGCCGTGTACCGACGGCTGCGCCCGGAGCACACGTTGGAGGCGGACCACCGCCCGCTGCCGTTGACCGCTCCGGTGGCCCCGCAGAGCGTGGGACGCCTGTCCCCCACCGATGTCGTCCTGTCCCCCCTGGGTGAACCCAACCGCTGGCAGCTGCGGGTGGACACCCTTCATCCCGTCCTCTTCGACCACCCCGTCGACCACGTGCCGGGCATGACCCTGCTGGAGGCCGCCCGCCAGGCGGCGGCCGCCGCGCTCGGCCGTTCCTCCCTCCTGCCCATCGGTATCGACAGCGACTTCAAGCGGTACGCCGAACTGGACGTGCCCTGCGTGATCGAGGCGCGGGTCCTGTCCCGGGCCGAGTCCGGCACCTACGACACCGTGTACGTCACGGGGCGACAGGACGGCGAGTTCGTCTTCGGCTCCACCGTCACGGCCGCCCCGCAGGGTGTCTGAAACGCTGACGACCTCACAGCGGCATGAACGCCGCCAGGTGGTCCCGGGCCCAGTCCTCGAACGATCCGGCCGGTCTTCCCGTCACCTCCCGGACCGTGGGCTCGACCCGGACCTTCGCGCCGTCGCGCTGCCGTTCGGCGCTGCGCGACAGCGCGTCCACCACCGCCGCCGGGTAGCGCTCGCCCCACCGGGCGCGTGCCTGGTCCGGCTCGACCTCCTCGTAGCGCAACGGACGGCCCAGCAGCTCGGACAGCTGGGCCGTCTGCTCGATCGCCGTGACCGCCCGCGGGCCGGTCAGCGTGTACGCCCGGCCGGCGTGCCCCGCCTCGGTGAGCGCGCGTACCGCCACCTCGGCGATGTCGCGCGGGTCGACGCACGCGTTGGACGAGGCCCCGTACAGGGTCCGTACCACTCCCTCGGAGCGGATGGAGCCCGCCCACGACAGGGTGTTGGACATGAAGGACCGCGGGCGCAGCAGGGTCCACTCCATGCCCGAGTCGCGCAGGAGTCGCTCGTTCTCCCGCTGCCAACGGGTGATCAGGTCGTTCGCCCGGTCGTCCTCGACGGCCGCGGCCGAAAGCTTCACCACGTGCCGGACCCCGGCCCGCCGGGCGGCCCGGAGGAACACCTCGTCGTCGTCCCCTCCCACGCGCGCCGTCACCAGGAACACGCCGCGCACACCCGCCAGGGCCCGGTCGAGCGAGTCCGGATCGCCGTAGTCCCCGTGGACCACCTCGACCCCCGCCGGCGCTCCCACCTTGCGCGGGTCCCTCGCCATGACCCGGACCGCGTGATCCGCGCCGAGCCCGCGCAGCACCTGCCCGCCGACCGTTCCGGTCGCCCCTGTCACGAGAATCATCGTCCGTCCTTCCGACGTCACGGTCCGCCTCACCGACTCAAGGGATTGGCGTAGCAGTTACCCGCTGTAAGATACGTACGGGACGGACGGTTTGCATCTCGCATCCGGCGGCCCGGGAAAATCTGGAGGAAGGAGGCAAAATGGCTGAGCAGGTCCGAGCCATCCGTACGCGCGGGGCGATCCTGTCCGCGGCGGCAAAGATCTTCGAGGAGCGGGGCTATCAAGCCGCCACCATCTCCGAGATCCTCACCACGGCAGGGGTGACCAAGGGAGCCCTGTACTTCCACTTCCAGTCCAAGGAAGACCTGGCCCAGGGGGTCCTCAGCGCCCAGGACCAGAGCCTCGTTCTCCCGGAGCGGCCGTCCAAGGTGCAGGAGATCGTGGACATCGTCATGCTCCACACCTACCGCCTGCAGACGGACGCGATGGTCCGTGCGGCGGTCCGGCTGACCATGGACCAGCGGGCGCACGGACTCGACCGCAGCGGCCCGTTCCGCAGCTGGGCGGTCCCCGTCCTGGACCGTCTCGAACGGGCGCAGGCGCAGGGCGAGTTGCTCCCCCACGTGCTCCCGCACGAGACCGCCGACGTCATCGTGGGCTCCTACGCGGGCATCCAGTCGATGTCGCAGGCCCTCACCGACTACCAGGATCTCGTGGCCCGGGTCACCGCCCTCCTGCGTCACCTGCTGCCGAGCATCGTGGTTCCCTCGGTCCTCGCCTCCCTCCAGCTCGCCGAGTCCCGAGCCTTCGACCTCTTCGAGGAGGCCTCGTCGGCCCTCTACGCCCGGGAGACGTCCGGCGCCTTCGGCTGAGCCGAGTCCCCGCCGGGAAGCGACGATCCCCTCACCACCTCGGGCGAGGCGATCGTCACTCCCGGCCGGGCGGCCGGGGAACCGGTCAGGACCCGACGTCCACCGCCCTCTTCCGCGGGAAGCACCACGACAGCGCCTCCCCGAGCCCGCCGTCTTCCCCCGCCGCCCAGGCCACGTAGCCGTCCGGCCGCACCAGCAGGGCCTCGCACGGCACCTCGGGCGTCTCCAGGGCGTGGACCACGCGCACGGTGTCGCCCCAGGGCCGCGCCCGCGCCTCGTGGCGACGGCCCTTCTCGCCGAGCAGCAGCAACAACGGCCGCCCCTCCCGCAACAGGGCGATCACATCGGTGCCGCCCTCCGCCGTGGTGAGCGGGGTGTTCGTCAGGAACCGCCCCTCCCACGGCGACGGCTCCCGCGTGGCCCCCACCCCCAGCGGGGGCAGCACCGTTCCCTGCGCGCTGATCATGTCGGCCAGCCGTCCGGTGGCCCGGTCCGCCGCGACCAGGTCGGCGACCACGGCGCGCAGCGCGTCGACGTCCGTCCCGGGCCGCATCAGGGCGAGTTGGGCGCGCGTGTTGTCGACGACCTCGCGGGCCGCCGGCCGCCGCTCCCGGTCGTAGGTGTCGAGCAGGTCCTCGCCCGCCGCGCCGCGCACCGTGAGCGCCAGCTTCCACCCGAGGTTGAGCGCGTCCAGCACTCCCGTACTCAGGCCCTGGCCGCCGATGGGGAAGTGGACGTGCGCCGCGTCCCCGACGAGCAGGACGCGCCCCTCGCGGAAGGTCCGGGCGAGCCGGGTGAAGTCGCTGAACCTGCTGATCCAGCGCGTCTCGTCCATCTCGATGTCACGGCCGGCGATCCGGGACACCTCGCGGCGGAACTCCTCCGGCGTGGGCTCCCGGTCCCGGTCCTGGTACGCGCCCGCGCAGTCGAGCGTACGGATGTGGGTGTAGCCGTCGGGCGTGCGCTTGGAGACGGTCCAACCGCGCGGCGTACGCCGCCAGCCCGGCTCCAGCGCGTCCGGATCGCGCAGCCTCGCGATGCCCGTGAGCGCGTACACCGTGGGCGGCGCGCTGTCGGCCTCGATGCCCGCCTGCCGGCGGACCGTACCGCGGGCTCCGTCGGCGCCGACGAGGTAGGAGGCGAAGCACGTCACCGGCCCGTGCGGGCCCCGCGCCTCGATCCGCACGCCGTCCCCGTCCTCGGCGATCGCGCTCACCCGGTGCTCGCGCAGCACACGCGCGCCCGCCGCCCGTGCCCGCGCCTCGAACAAACGCTCCAGCTCCGCCTGCGGGCACTTCAGGATCGGTTCCGGTTCGGTTCCCGGCGCGGTGATGACGAGTCCGGGGACACCCCCGAAGTGGAAGTCCGCGGACCCTCCGGCACGCCCCGCCCGCTCGGGCAGATGCCCCCGCCGGGCCAGGCTCTGCACCGCCCTGGCGTGCAGCGTGGTCGCCTTGGGCCGCTCGGAGACCCGGCCCCGCGCCTCCAGCACCACCGTGTCGACCCCGTACCCGGCCAACTCGGCCGCGACCAACATGCCGACCGGCCCCCCGCCGACGACCACCACCTGAGCCCGCATCATGTTCCTCCCCGTGGACCGGCGGAGAAATATACCGGACGGCCCGTTCGTACCCCAGGACCGACCGACCCATCCTCTAGGCCGTGTCTTGTGGATCATGCCGGGCTCGCGGCGCCCCCTGATCCGGCCTGACCCACAAGACACGACCTAGGCTGAGGCCATGATCGACTCAACCCCCCGTCTGGTCCCGGTGACCCCGGAGAACGTCGACGCGCTGTGCGCCCTGCGGACACACCCGCATCAGGAGCACCTCGTATCGCCCGTCGTGAAGTCGCTCGCCGAGGCCTACGCCCACGGCGCGACCGCCTGGCCACGCGCCGTCGTGGACGGCGACGAGGTGGTCGGCTTCGTCATGGCCTTCCTCGACATCGTCTGGAACCCGGCCGTCGACCCGGAAGGCCGCCGCTCCGGCCTGTGGCGCCTCACCATCTCCGCCGACCACCAGGGAAAGGGCTACGGCCGGTTCGCCGTACGGGGCGTCCTGGACGAACTGCGCCGGCGCGGCACGACGAAGGCCTACGTCACCTTCCACCCGGGCGAGGGCACCCCCGAACCCTTCTACCTCGGGCTGGGCTTCCGCCTCACCGACGAACTCAGCGGCGACCAGCGCGTCGCCGTCCTCGACCTCGACGACGGCGACCTCGACCGCGACCTCGACCTCGATTAGCGCGCGCCGCTACCCCTCCGACAGCGTGTGTTTGACCAGCGCGTTGGCGTGGCCGTGCCCGAGGCCGTGCTCGGTCTTGAGCCAGGCGACCAGCTCCATGTGCCGGCCCAGCGCGGAGGCACGGATCAGGTCCTGCCACTCCGCGATCGGACGGCCGTACTTCTTCTCGATGGAAGGGAAGTAGCTCGCGGGGCCCTTCACCGGCTCGCTCATGTCGCGCTCCTGTCCGTGGACGCCGCCTCGGTGGCCGCGTCTCGCTCATGTAGACCGGCCCCCCACCCGAAACTCATCGCTCCCGCCGCGATAGATCCCGGGTGCGCACCGCCGGAACCGGCATTAGGGTCGACTCCCGTGGAACCGCTCAACGAGAAACAGATCCGCTCATCCTTCGTGAACTGCACCAAGGGCGAGGCGGCCCGCCTGCGACTGCCGCTCGACTTCGCCGAACTGCCCTGGCCGGACCTCGACTTCCTGGGCTGGGTCGATCCCGGCGCCCCGCTGCGGGCCCACCTCGTCCTGCCCCGCCCCGACGGCCCCCTCGGCATCTCGCTGCGCGTCCCCGCCGTCGGCCGCACCAGCGCGGTGAAGTCCAGCCTGTGCCAGATCTGCCTGACCGGGCACGCCTCCTCCGGCGTCACCCTGCTCGCCGCGCCCCTGGCGGGCGTGCGCGGCCGCGAGGGCAACACGGTCGGCACGTACATCTGCGCCGACCTCGCCTGCTCCCTCTACGTGCGCGGCAAGCGGCAGCCCAAGCTGCGCACCGCCCGCTACGAGGAGTCCCTCACCCTGGACGAGCGCCTCGCACGCATGTGGGACAACCTGGACTCCTTCGCGGCGAAGATCACCACGGTCTGACCGGCTTCAGGCCCACTTCAGGTCAAGCAATATGATCACATGGCGGTATGACGAGGACTCTCTACCTGTTCTGCTCCGCCGCCCCGCCCGTCTTCGACGTGGCCCACGTGATCGAGGACGCCCAGTCGCGCGGCTGGGACGTCTGCCTCGGCCTGACCCCGACGGCGGCGCAGTGGGTCTCGGGGAGCCTCGACGGGCTCGCCGCCCTCACCGGCAACCCGGTGCGGTGGCAGTACAAGATGCCCGGTGAGCCCGACGTGTGGCCGGCCGCGGACGCGCTGCTCTTCGCCCCGGCCACCTTCAACACCGTCAACGCCTGGGCGCTCGGCCTCACCGACCGCTTCACCGTCGGCGTGGCCGCCGAGGCCCTCGGCAAGGGCACCCCGGTGGTCGCGATGCCGTGCACGAACGCCGCGCTCGCCGCGCACCCGCAGTTCGAGCAATCCCTGACGGTCCTGCGCGGCGCCGGCGCCGAACTCCTCTACGGCGAGGGCGGCTTCGTCCCCGGCCCGGCCGGCCCGGACACCCCGGCGCACTTCCCCTGGCAGCTCGCCCTGAACGCGGTGGACCGTACGGCCGTCCCTCAGACCTGAGCGCCCCCGCCCCTCACGCGCCCCTCACTCGCCCGTCGCCCCGTCGATCGCCTCGCGCAACAGGTCGGCGTGCCCGTTGTGGCGGGCGTATTCCTCGATCATGTGGGCCAGTACGTAGCGCAGGGAGTAGCGCTCGTCCCCGGAGGAGCCCTGGACGTCGAGGGACTCGGCGGCCTCGACGATCGCCCGCGAGCGCGCGCAGCTGTCGGCCCAGAGGGCGAAGGCCTCGTCCGGGTCCGCGTCCTCGACGTGGAACTCCGTCCACTCCCCGGCCTCGTTCTTCGGGAAGTGTCCCCGGACGTCCTCGCCGCCCAGGACGTTGCGGAACCAGCCCCGCTCGACCTCGGCCAGGTGCCGGACCAACCCGAGCAGGGTCAGCCCGGACGGCGGGGTGGCCGCGCGCCGCAGTTCCTCGGCCGTCAGCCCGGCGCACTTCATCCGCAGGGTGTCGCGTTGCCGGTCCAGGAGGCTGGTGAGGACGGCCCGTTCGTCGCCGACGAGGACGGGCGCGGTGCGTCGTATCGATTCCATCGCCCCATGATCACCGGCCCACCACCGCCGGGGCCGGCGCTTTTCACCTGCCGGCGTTCACCCGCGCCCGCCCGACACGCCCCTCAGCTCCCGAAAGAAGGCCCGTACGTCTCCCACCAGCAGCTCCGGCACCTCCATGGCGGGGAAGTGCCCGCCCCGGTCGTACGAGGTCCAGCGCACGATCGCGTCGGTCCGCGCGGCCACGTGCCGCAGCGGGATGAAGTTGTCCCGGGGGAAATCGGCGAGCGCCGTCGGGGTGGTCGACACCTCGGGCGGCTGCCCGTGGTAGTCGGCGTGCGCGCGCTCGTAGTAGATCCGGGCCGCCGATCCCACCGTCCCCGTCAGCCAGTACAGCATCACGTTCGTCAGCATCTGCTCCCGGTCGATCGGGCACCGCGGATCGCTCCACTCGGCGAACTTCTCCCCGATCCACGCGAGCAGCCCGACCGGCGAATCGTTCAACCCGTACGCGAGGGTCTGCGGCCGGGTCGCCTGGATGTCGGCGTAGCCCTGCCGCTCGCGCGCCCAGACGCGATACCGCTCCCAGGACGCGCGCGTGCGCTCCCGCTCGGCGGGGCTCAGCGCGGCCAGTTCGGCTTCCCGGGGCTCGGCCGTCGCCCCGCCCCCGGGCAACAGGTTCAGGTGGACGCCGATCACGTTGCCCGGCCGCAGCCGGCCCAGCTCGCGCGAGATCGCCGCGCCCCAGTCGCCGCCCTGGACCCCGTACGAGGCGTGCCCGAGCCGCTCCATCAGCACGCCGAACGCGCGGGCGACCCGCTTGAACTCCCAGCCGGGCTCGGTCGTCGGCCCGGACAGGGTGAAGCCGGGGATGCTCGGCAGCACCAGGTGGAAGGCGTCGGCGGGATCACCGCCGTGGGCGCGGGGGTCCGTCAGCGGGCCGGCGACCCGCTGGAACTCCACGAACGACCCCGGCCAGCCGTGCGTCATCAGCAGCGGCGTGGCATCCGGCTCGGGCGAGCGCAGGTACGCGAAGTGGACCCGCGCCCCGTCGATGACGGTGGTGTACTGCGGCCAGCGGTTCAGCCGGGCCTCGGCGGCCCGCCAGTCGTACTCCTCGCGCCAGTGGCGTACGAGTTCGCGCATCTCGGCGAGCGGGATCCCGTACGACCAGCCGACGCCGTCGAGCCCGTCGGGCCAGCGCACGCGCCGCAGCCGCGCGTCGAGATCGTCGAGCTCGCGCTGCGGCACGTCGATCCGAAACGGCTCCAGGCCGGCGGCCACACGTTGATCATCCATCCGCCCAGCATGCCCGCGGCCCTCGCGCGCCGGGCGCGCGGGGGCCTCAGGCCGCGTACAGGTCGAACGTGGATCCCCGCCGGGGTCCGGCGACGACGTCCAGGGCCGGGTCCACCGTCAGCATCGCCTGATGCAGCCGCCGCAACTGGGGCGACGGCTCGACACCCAGCTCGCCGATCAGCCGGTTGCGCAGCCGCCGGTAGACGTCGAGCGCGCCCGCCTGCCGGCCGGACCGGTACAGCGCCACCATCAGCTGGGAGTGCAGCCCCTCGTGCTGCCGATGACGAGCCGTCAACTCCGTGAGCTCTGCCAGCAGTTCACTGTGCCGACCCAGCCGCAGGTCCACGTCGATGCGCCGTTCCACCGTGCCCAGCCGGCTCTCCTCCAGCCGCATGACCTCGATCTCCAGGATCGGCCCGACCCGTACGTCGACCAGCGCGCGCCCCTGCCACAGCGCGAGCGCCTCCCGCAGCAAACCCGCCGCGGCCTGGTCGTCGCCCTCCTCGAAGGCGCTCTGGCCCCGGGTCACGAGGGTCTGGTACCGGTTGACGTCGACGGCCTCGGGCAGCACCTGCAACAGGTATCCGCCGTGCCGGGTCGCGAGCACCTCCTTCGCGGCCTGCGGGCTGCCCGGTCCCATGGCCGTGCCGAGCCGGCGGCGCAGCTGGAGGATGTACGTCTGCAGGGTGGTGTGCGCGCTGTGGGGCAGGTCGGTCCCCCAGATCTCCTCCATGAGGGTGGGCACCGGGACCACCCGCCCCGGGTGCAGTGCGAGCAGAGCCAGGATCTGCCGCGGCTTGCCCGCCGTCGGCACGATCGAGCGACCGTCCACCTCGGCACTCAACGGACCCAGAACCTGAATCCTCACGGTGTCTCCTCCGCTTCCCGTCGATTCCCCTCGATGCCCAACCCCACTGCCAAGCCCGTGCCCAGCACCCCGCGCCCGCGCGCCGTACACCACGCCCCGAGCCCGAGCCCGCACGCCGAGCCCGGCACCCCGTGCCCGCACGCCGCACGCCGCGCCCGCGCCCGAGCCCGTGCCCGCACGCCGCGCCCGTGGCCCGTGCCCGCACGCCGTACCCCGCGCCGCGCCCGAGCCCGAGCCCGTACGCCGTACGCCGCACCCGAACCCGTACGCCGAGCCCGCGCCCCGAGCCCCGTATGCCGTACGCCGTGCCCGACACCCCGAGCCCGTGCCCGCACGCCGCGCCCGTGGCCCGTGCCCGCACGCCGTACCCCGCACCCTGCACGCGGCGCACGCGCGCCACCCGCCACCCGCCGCACCCCGCGGCCCCGCACGGCGTCCTACACCCCGCTGCCGAGGAACTCGTAGCGCCGCTCCCCGCCCACCGCAGGCGCGCCCACCGCACGGGCGTCCACCGCGGCGGTCCGGTACTCCCCGACGCGCTCCTCGCCGACCAGGCTCGGCAGCAGCAGCCCCCACAGGGCGGCCACCTTCCGCTGCAACTCCCAGTACGTCAGCCCGGTCCCGGCCAGCACCTCGATGCCGCAGACGACCGCGCCCACCAAGGCCTCGGCGCTCTCCCAGCCGGCGTCGGCCGCACCCTCGACGGCACCGCCATCGACCGAACCACCGTCACCGCCACCGCCACCGTCGACGCAACCGCCGCCGCCGACCGGCAACTCCCCGGTGTCCCGCGCCATCCGCAGCAGCCCGCACACCGCCGCCAGCCACGTCCCGTGGAAGTCGACCACCGCCGGCTGCTGCCCCGCGCACTCCTTCGTGATCCGAAAGCTCGCCGGGATCGCCGGGTCCTCGTGCAGCGTCCGCGCCAGCCAGTGCGTCATGTCGATCAGCGCCTGCAAGGGCGAGGCACCGGACTCCCGCAACCCGCGCACGGCGTCGTGCAGCAGCAGGCAGCCGCGCTGTTGCACGGCGTCCGCGAGCTCGTCCTTCGAGGCGAAATGGAAGTACAGCGCCCCCTTCGTCACCCCGGCAGCGCCCGCGATCTCGCCGAGCGTCGCGTTGGCGTATCCGTTGCGGTGGAACATCTCGGCCCCGGCGAAGACCAGCCGCCTTCGGGTTCGCTCCGACCTCTCCTGCACCGCTCCGTCTCCTTCCGCCCCCGACTCTCTCCACGCCCACACCGCGCGCCGTGGTCAGGCCCGCACGAGCCGCTCGACCCTGGCTCCCCCGACGACCGCCTCACCCGCGCCGACCCCGGCGCCGACCGCGACCCCGGCTCCCGTCGCGGCGGCCGCGGCTCCGGCACCCTCCGGGCCGGCCATCAGGATCGAGCGCTGCAACCGGCGCAGCGCCCCGGACGGCTCCAGCCCCAGGTCCCGTACGAGCGTGGCGCGCAGCCGCTGGTACACGTCCAGGGCTTCGCCGCGGCGGCCGGAGCGGTGCAGGGCGAGCATGAACTGGCCGTGGAGGTTCTCGTGGGTGCGGTAGCGGCTGGCCAGGACGGTCAGTTCGGCGAGGAGCTCGCGGTGCCGGCCCAGGCGCAGGTCGGCCTCGATGCGCTGATCGAGCGCGCACAGCCGGGTCTCCTCCAGACGGCGCGTCTCCATGTCCAGCTGTACGCCGCCCTGCACATCGGCGAACGCCGGCCCCGACCACAACGCCAACGCCTCCCGCAACAGACGCGCCGCGTTCGGGAAGTCCCCCGCGTCCATCGCCCGGTAGCCCATCCCGGCCAGCCGGTCGAATTCACGGACATCACTCCTCCCGCCACCGCTGCTGAGGAGGTAGCCCCCGGGCAGCGTGACGAGCACCTCCTTCGCGGTGCGCACCCTGCCGTTGCCCTCCTGGCCTTCCCGGCCTTCCAGGGCGGTGGCGATGAGCGCGCGCAGCTGGAGTACGTACGTCTGCAGGGTCGTACGCGCACTGCGCGGCGGCAACCCGCCCCACAGCTCCTCGATCAGTGCCGAGACCGGCACGACCTGGTCGGCATGGAGGGCCAACAGGGCCAGGACCTGCCGGGGCTTGGGGGCGGTCGGCGTGATGGAGATCCCGTTCTCCCGCACGGCCAGTGCGCCCAGTACATCGATGTCCACGTCGTACTCCCCTGTGTCCTTGGATGAGTCGCAAGAGTCAGTAGAAAACAGGCCCAACGGTTTGTCAATATCAAACCGTCCGCGCTGTTTTATGACCAGTCAGACTCTACTTCCACTCAAGAACCCTGCCTGACCTGCCTATACACAAGACAACAGCCACTCGGACGGCGGCACGAACACCCTGGACCACCCCTCAACGGGCGCCGCAAACCCCTCCACACACACAAGATCAAACCAAGCGGTCTGTTTCCAGCTCCCCATCCGACGCGATCCTGGGCAGCAGCAGCGCCCAGATCCGGGCGAGGGTGTGCGGCGCGGCCCAGTCGGGTTCGGCGACCCCCAACACCTCCAGCCCCACGGTCGAGGCCAGGACCACCCGCGCCGCGTCCTGCGGGCACACCCCGTCGGCGAGCCGGCCAGCCCGGTGCGCTGCGCCGAGCAGTTCGCCCACCCATCGGCCCCACTGGCCGCGCAGTTCGACATGGCCGCGGTAGGCGACGTCCACGGACAGCGCGAAGCCGGCCCGCACCACGACGTCCCGGGTGAAGAGGTCCATGAGCGCGTACGTCGATTCGACGAGCGTCCGCAACGGATCGCCGCCGTCCCCGCCCTCGGTGAGCCGACGCACCGCGTCCGCCGCGCGGTACTCCACGGCCGCGGCGAGCGCGGCCTTGCTCTCGAAGTGGAAGTGCAGCGCGCCCGAGGTCAGTCCGGCCCGCCGGCTGATCGCGGCGACCGAGGCGGCGACGTACCCCTCTTCGACGAACACCGCCGCGGCGGCGCGCACGAGGGCTTCCCGCGTGCGCGCCGCACGCTCCTGCTTGACCATGGGGGGCTCTCCACACACCGCGTCGACCGCGTCCACCGGTTCCGCGGAAGGGGCACGGAATCCTCGCGGCCACAGTCGGCGCCCCCACCGGAGCCCGACCGGACTCCCACCGGAGCCCCGACCTCCGCCCCCCCCTACGGCGTTAACGCCGTTAACGCCCGCGCCCTCCGCCCCCGTCCCGTCGCCCCGCCAGAACGCCGACGGCCCCCCGGCACACCGCCGCCCCCACCGCGAGGCCGAACACGGCCGGGTTCACGTACGCGGGCACGGACTCGGCGGCGTAGCTTCCGCCGCCCGTCGTCTCGCAGACGAAGCGCAGCGGCACGTACGCCACCGTGTAGTCGATGACGGTCGCGGCCCGTTCCTCCTGCCCCGGTGTCCGACAAGGAATCAGCGGCGACGACGAGGTGCCGCCGTCCTCCGCGCCCAGGACCGCGCCCACCACATGGAGCAGACCCCACGCGTAGCAGGCGACCGCGAACCCTCCGAGCAGCCCCGCGAATCCGCGCAGCCACCCCTCCGGCCCGCCCCGCCGAAACGCGGCCCGGCCGAGCCCGGTGAGCCCGTACCCGACGAGGACGCACATCCCGACCACCGCGGCCGGTACGAGGACCAGCAGCAGGAGCACCATCAGCGCAGGGCGTTCCGGGAGTCGACGTACTTGAGCATCAGGCGGACGAAGTCCAGCCGGTCGCGCTCGCTCCAGTCGGCGGTGACGGCCTCGAAGGCCCTGCGCTGGTTGCGACGGACAAGCGCCCACCCACCCCAAGGAGCCCCCTCATGACCACCCTCGTCACCGGCGCCCGGGGCACCGTCGCCCAGGCCGTCATCCACCGTCTGCACCACCTCGGCCACCCGTCCGCGCCGCCGGCGCCCACCCCGCCGAACTGATCGTCCCCGACGGCGTCGAGACTACCGAACTCGACCTCGCCCGCCCCGCGACCTTCGCCCCCGCCCTGCACGGCGTCCGCGACGTCTTCCCCTACCCGGACCCCGCCGGCATCCACGCCCGCTCGCCTCCCACAGCCTCCGGGTCGAACGCGCCCTCGCCGGCTCCACCCTCACCCACACGTTCCTGCGCCCGGACGCCTTCGCCGGCAACGCCCTCGGCTGGCCCCGGCGCCCGCATCGCGCCCATCCACTCCGAGGACATCGCCGACATCGCCGTCGCGGTCCTCACCGACACCACCCTCACCCGCCGCGCGCTCACGCTGACCGGCCCCGAGTCCCCGTCGAGCACATCAGCCGTGCCGAGGCCGAGCGACAGATGGCGCAACACATGCCGCCCGGCCCGCACCTTCCGCCAGTGGACCGAAGAGAACGCCGACGCCTTCACCGGCGCCCACCGTTAACGGCGTTAACGCCGTTAACGCCCCACCCCCGGACGCCCGCCACCCCTTAACGGCGTTAACGCCGTTAACGCCGTCCTCTCCTCTAAAAGTACTGGTCGACTGGTTTTCTTTGACCACGTCCCACTACATTGGCCCGAACCACCGGCCCAACAGGCATCAGGAGACACCCACGTGGCGAGGGTCAGACAGGAACGGGCCGAGATCACCCGACAGGCGATCCTGGACGGCGCGGCCATCGCCTTCGACCGTTCCGGCTTCGGCGGCACGAGTCTCAGCGACGTCGTCAAGCACGCCGGAGTCACCAAGGGCGCCCTCTACTTCCACTTCCCCTCCAAGGAAGCCCTCGCCCGCACCCTGATCGACGAACAGTTCCAGATCTCCAAGGACGTCCCCGCCATCGAGGACCCGGGTCTCCAGACGGTCATCGACCTGACCCACCAGATGGCGTTCGGACTGCGCACCAACGTCCGCGTCCGCGCCGGCATCCGCCTGGTCATCGAGTTCGGCTCGTTCACGAACCCCGACCCGTCCCCGTACAACGCGTGGATCGAGACCAGTCACGCCTGCCTGACGCCGGCGCGGGAACGCGGAGACCTGCTCCCGTCCATCGACGTGTACGACCTCTCCACCTTCCTCGTCGGCTCCTTCACCGGCCTCCAGGTCACCTCCTTCGTCCGCACCGGCCGCGAGGACCTGCACACCCGGATCGTCGACCTCTGGAAGTACCTCCTCCCGGGCATCGTCCCGAACTCCCGCATCCCCCTCTTCGACCCGGCCGGCTCACCCGCCTGCCGAGCCGAACTCGGCCTCACCACCGAAGCCACCGAAGCCACCGCCAACAACACACCGCTCCCGGTCGCCTGACGGGACGGACGGACGCACGTACGTACGCCCGTCCGTCCGCCGTATCCAGGGCGGCCTCGCACACGCCGTGGCGAACCACGGGGGTGCTCGCTACGGCGTGTGCGAGGCCGCCCTGTCGCGTTTTCGGCCTCCCCACCCCACTTCGTTAGCAAAACTCAAGCGTGGCGCCCACGCGCACCCCGGAACGTTAGTAAAGTCCCCCTCATGACTTCGCCTTCGTCCCAGAGCGACCGAGAGAAGGTCGTCTCCAAGCTCCCCCCGTGGCTCCGCCAGGAATTGAAGGTCCGCACCGCCCAACTGCGGGTCGACATCCAGGACGCCGTCCACCAGGGCATCGCCCACTGGAGCGCCCTCGCCTCCGCACCCTCCCCCGTCGACACCTCCGGCGCCGAGTCGTTCTCGACGTGGCTGCCTGCCGGCCAGTGGGATTCCTTCCGCTCCGACGCCAAGGACCGCGGCGTCTCCCTCATCCAGGGTCTCGCCCAAGCGGTGCGCCTCTGGCTGGAGATGAACCCGGCCCCCACCGTCAAGCGGCCCTCCGTCGTCCGCCGCATCGTCGTGTGCAACCAGAAGGGCGGAGTCGGCAAGACGGCCATCACCGCCGGCACCGCCGAGGCCCTCGCCGAGGACCCCTCGACCCTCCACCCGGTCCGCGTCGCCCGCCAACTGGCCCGCCGCTCCCCGGGCGAGGACAACGCCCCGCACCACCCGGAGCACACCACTCCCCTGGACCTCGAAGACCTCCCGGGCCTGGGCATGCGCGTCCTGCTCGTCGACTTCGACCCCCAGGGCCACCTCACCAAGCAGCTCGGCGGCCAGCCCCTGCCCATCGGCGGCGACAGCCTCACCTGCCACATGGCCGGCGAGGCGAAGGGCCCCCTCTCCGACCTGATCGTCCCCGTCCCGGACGAGCGCTTCGGCGACCGCCTGCACATCCTGCCCGCCTGCACGGACGCCTTCCTCCTCGACGTCCGCCTCTCCACCGTCCGCGCCCGCGAGGCCGCCCTCGAACGCGCCCTCGCGCCCGTCGAGTCCGACTACGACGTCATCCTCATCGACTGCCCGCCCAGCCTCGGCCTCAGCATGGACGCCGCCATCTACTACGGCCGCCGCCGCGACGCCGAACAGCCGGGCGCCTCCGGGGCCCTGATCGTCGTACAGGCCGAGGACTCCTCCGCCGACGCCTACGACCTGCTCACCTCCCAGATCAACGATCTGCGCGACGATCTCAGCCTCGACATCGACTACCTCGGCCTCGTCGTGAACCTCTACGACGGCCGCCGCGGGTACATCGCGACGTCCTCCCTCCAGGCCTGGTTGGACATAAAGGATCCGCGGGTCGTGGCCATCGTCCCCGACCTCAAGGAACAGCGCGAAGCCGTCCGCGTGAAGCAGCCGTTGTTCGTCTACGCCCCCAAGGGCGACCAAGCCGTCGCCCTGCGCGCCCTCGCCCGGGAGATCTCATGAGCAGCAAGGCCGACAAGCTCGGCGTCTCGGCATCCTTCGCCAGGGCCCAACCGGTGGGCGTCAGCTCCCGCCGCGCGGCCATCGCCGAAGCCACGGGTGCCCCCACCTCCGGAGTGATCCCCCCATCGGAGGTCCCCATCGAGGCCCTCGCCCACAACCCGTTCAACCTCCGCGAGGACCTCACGGAGATCGACGAACTGGCGGCGTCCCTCACCGCCCGCGGCCAGCTCCAGCCCCTCGCCGTCGCCACCCGCATGGCCTTCATGGAGGCCCACCCGGGCCAGACCGACGGCCTGGGCCGCGCCCCGTACGTGGTCATCGACGGCAACCGCCGACTGGCGGCGGCCCACCTCGCGGGCCTGAAGACCATCCAGATCCACGTGAACGACGCCCTCTCCGCGTCGGCCGCCGACATCCTGGAATCGGCCCTGATCGCCAACGTCCACCGGGTCGACGTGGCCCCCATGGACCAGGCGCGCGCCCTCCAGGAGCTCGTCGAGGTCCACGGCTCCCAGGCCCAGGTCGCCAAGCGGCTCGGCAAGACGGCGGCCTGGGTCTCCCAGCGCCTGACCCTCCTCAACCTCACCCCGAGCCTCCAGGAGAAGGTGGAGACGGGCGAACTCAAGGTGGAACCGGCCCGACGCATCGGCCGCCTCCCCCAGGAACAGCAAGAGTCAGCCGCGGCCGAGACCACCACCCCCCCACGCCAACGCACCCGCCCCCCCGTTAACGCCGTTAACCCCCCCACCCCGAAGGCGACCCCCACCCCCACCCCCACCCCCCGGATCACCATCTCGACGGACTCCCCGGAGACCATCGCGGACGCCCTCACCGCCCACCTCACCCCGGACGACCTGAAGGCCGTCACCGAACTCCTGATCACCCGCATCTGAGGCCACACCCACGCCGGGGGCGCTGACGGCACCACGCCGCCGACGCCCCCACGTGCGTTTCATGTGCGTTCAAACGTGCGGTTCGCATAGGCTGCACCCGGAGGTACCCATGAGCGACAAGAACGAACAGAGCACCCTCTTCGCAGCGGTCGACGCCCTGCTCGAAGAAGCAGCCGCGCAGGACGGGCTCCCGCACCCGGACGAACGCAAGCGCCTGCGCGAGGCCGCCGGCCTCAGCCAGGACCAGATCGCCAAGGCGCTCTCGGTCCGCCGCGAAACGGTCACCTCCTGGGAAACCGGCCGCACCGCCCCCCGCCCCCCCAAACGCGCCGCCTACGCCCGCCTCCTGGAAGGCCTCTCCACCCTCCACCCCCCCACCACCCCCCTTAACGCCGTTAACACCCCCCACCCGAACGACCCCCCCGTTAACGCCGTTAACCCCCAGACGTCAGACGTCACCCCCACCCCCAACGCTCCGCACACCCCACCCCCCACCACCAGCGGCACCGGCGCCGCCCACGCCGTTACCCCTCCACCCCTCACCCCGCACATCGTTAACGCCCCCACGCCGGCCCCGACCCCACCCCGGGCCGTCCCCCCAACCCTTAACGCCGTTAACCCCACACCCCCAGCACCGGCTGCACCCGCAGCTCCGCCGGCCCCACCCGCCGTTAACGCCGTTAACGCCCCCACGCTTGCCGCGGCCCCGGCATCCCCCCCGACCGTTAACGCCGTTAACCCCCAAACCCCAACACCACCCCCGGCAACCTCGCCCGCCGTTAACCCCACACCCCCAGCACCGGCTGCGCCCTCGGCGCCGGCTGCACCCGCAGCTCCGCCGGCCCCACCCGCCGTTAACGCCGTTAACGCCACGCCCCCACATCCGGCCGCACCCACACCCCCCGCAGCCCCGCCCACCCTTAACGGCGTTAACGCCGTTAACGCCCCGACCCCAGCCCCCGCCGCCACCCCGGAACGGGCGGCACCCGAGCACGCCCTCGCGCGCGCCGCAGGCGCCGCGCACCGCACCACCCCCCCGGGATCCACCCCCCCGGGGTCTGGGGCGCAGCCCCAGTTTCGGGAAGGGGCGGGTAGGGGAACAGCCCCGCAGGGCCACCCCACCCCCCGCCCACGGCAAGCACACCCCACCCCCACCCCCCTGGAAGGAAACGGCCCCCTAGTAGTCCTGAACGGCACGGACCACGCCCACGCCGCCTCCGGCCTCCTCCTCCCCCTCCCCCCCAAGGCCCGCACCGACCTCCCCACCCTCATCACCTGGGCCCTCGGCCCCACGGCCGACCTCCGCGCCCCCCGCCTCCACCGCAACGGCAGGGACGGCGACCCCCTCCTCGTCCTCACCCCCGCCGCCACCGAAGCCCTCGGCCTCCCGCTCACCCTCGAAGACCGCCGCACCCTCCGCCTCCCCGACAACCACCCCACCCTCAAGCTCCTCACCAAGGCCAAGTGGCAACTCACCCGCCGCGGCTTCGGCCCCTGGGCCCGCGTCTACCGCCCGGCCACCCCCACCACCGGCCGCCAGTGCGTCCAGCTCGCGATCCTCCCCTGGGGCGCCCTGGACCCCCGCGCCTGGGGCGAAGGGACCGCCGAACTGCCCGCCCCCGAACTCGCGGACATCCTCACCACCTACGCCACCCGCGTCCTCACCCCCCGCGGCTCCACCGCCGTCACCGGCCTCGAACTCATGACGGCGCTCCGTCCGCCCACCCGCGCCGCCCGCAACCCCCGGACGAACGCCTGGGAGTCCGCCCCCGTCCCCGGCTCCCTGACCCACCCCGTCGACCCCGCTCCCCCGGAAGCCCCCGACGAGCACCCGGTGGTCGCCGCCCTGTACCCCCGCTCCCACCAGCGCACCCCCGACCAGGTCCTCGACGAGGAGGCCTACGACTGGATCCGCGACCCGGAGCTCCTCACCGACGCCGAGTGCGCCCGCACCCACGCCGTCGGCATCGACGTGAACATGGCCTTCGCCGCGGCCGCCAACCGCCTCCCCGTCGGCCTGGGCCCCGCCGTCCACACCGAGCGTCCCCGCTTCGACCCGAAGACCCCCGGCTGCTGGCTGGCGGACCTCTCCGCCCTCCCCCACGACCCCCTCCTGCCCAGCCCCTTCACCCCGCACGGCCGACCCCCCACCGGTCCCGCCTGGTACGCCACCCCGACCCTCGCCTACGCCCAGGAGCTCGGCCACGACGTCCACCCGACCGAGGCCTGGATCCGCCCGGACAACGGCCCCTACCTGGACGCCTGGTACACCCGCCTCCGTGACGCCTACATGGCGACGATGGCGGACCTGGGCGTCACCCCCACCCTCACGGAGGCCGAGTTCCTCCAGGCGATGACGACGCACAAATCCGCCACCCACCCCACAGACGACCCCACAGCCGCCACCGCCAGGGCCGTCCTGTCCGCCATCAAGTCGACCGTCAAGGGCGGCATCGGTAAACTCCGCGAACGCCCCCAAGGCGCCGGCTACCGTCCGGGCGAACCTTGGCCCGCCCTCGAACGCCCCACCTGGCGCCCCGACATCCGCGCCGCCGTCATCTCCACGGCCCGGGTCAACATGCACCGCAAGATGCTCAAGCTCTCCACCGTCGGCCTCCACCCCATCGCGGTCCTCTCGGACTGCGCGGTCTACCTCTCGGACGGCCCCAGCCCCCTCGACTTCCTCCCCCACACCCCCGAGGGCAAGCCCCTCCCCGGCGGCTTCCGCCTCGGCGTCAGCCCCGGCATGGTCAAGCACGAGGGCACCCAGCCGCTCCTGTGGGCCGTGGGACTCCTCGACGAACACATCAACCCGGCCCGCCACATCAAGGGCCACGACGCAGCCGCGGACGGCGAGTAACCCATGCCCGACATCTCCGACAGCCTGACCCGGGCCGACGAACAGCACTTCACGCGCCCCGTCCCGAAGTCCGCCGGCGCCCAGATGCGCTTCCTGGTGAAGCAGCTCAAGT